>CALUQS010000113.1 GCA_944322975.1 Candidatus Gastranaerophilales bacterium | reverse complement strand
ATTACTTGCAATCCCCGAGTTCATTGTACCTGCCATCAATCCGATAGTAAGGGCTGCGGCAAGTGTAAGTTTGTTAATCGTCATCTTTCCCTCCTTAATTAAACAAACTGAAATCGGATTCCTATATCTAAATCCAATCTGTGATTTTTACATCTTATGCCGTATTATTACTGAGAAACCAGCAAAAAATCATTACCTCAGCTGATTGTCTTAACAGGCTATTAGAATCTTTGTATTAATAATATTCTTTTTTAAAAGTATACCAATGGAATCGGTTTTGCACTTTTGGCTGTATTTTTTCAAAAAATTGAAAACTTTGTCCATCCGTCACAAGATTATTACACAAATATTAATGATTATATTTATACGAATTGTGCAGTTTTAGATTCACTACAATTTTTTAAATTTTCTAATGTACCGGCAAAAACAATCTCGCCTCCGGCTTCTCCGCCTTCAGGGCCCATATCTATAATATAATCCGCATTTTTAATAACATCTGTGTCGTGCTCTATAACAATAACTGTTGCACCGTTTTGTATTAATGTTTCAAAAACAGTAAGCAGAGTTTGAACATCCAGCGGATGCAGTCCTATTGTAGGTTCATCAAAAACAAAAACAGAATCAGACTGTGATTTTCTCATTTCACCGGCAAGTTTTAATCTTTGAGCCTCGCCGCCGGAAAGACCGGGGGTCTGCTCTCCGAGGGTTAAATAGCCTAACCCGAGTTCCTGTAAAACTTTTAACCTTTGATAAACGGTTTTTAAATCTTTGCAAACATTTAAAGCAGTGTTAACATCCATTGCCATAAGCTCAGGCAGTGAATAGTCATTGTATTTTACATTTCCGGCAGCCTTATCATATCTTGAGCCGCCGCAATCAGGACAGGGGATTTCCACATCAGGCAAAAATTGTACATCCAGATTAATTACCCCTGTGCCGTCACAGGTCGGACAGCGGAGTTTTCCTGTGTTGTATGAAAAATCTCCCGCCTTATATACTAATTCTTTTGCTTGAGCTGTTCTGGCAAAAACTTTTCTCAGTTCGTCATGGACATTTGCATAAGTCGCTACAGTAGAGCGAACATTAATTCCTATCGGCGTTGCGTCAATGAGCTTTACCTGTTTAATTCCGTTCGCTTCAATGTTCAAAATATGTTCCGGCAATTTTTTATTTGAGGTAATTGACTCCAGCGCCGGCACAAGACTTTCCAGAATCATCGTTGTTTTTCCTGACCCTGATACACCGGTCACAACAGTTAATTTGCCTTTTGGGATGTCCGTTTCAAGCGGTTTAACCGTATGTATTGCGCCTGTGGAAAGATGAATTTTCCCCGAGTCAAACATATTCTCCTGATTAGCGCGGTTTCTTACCATAACTTTATTTTTACCGGATAGAAAACCGCCTATCAGGGAATTTTTGTTTTTTTCAATATCTTTAATTGTGCCCTGTGCAATAACATTGCCGCCATCAGCACCCGCTTTAGGCCCCATTTCTATTACCCATCCGGATTCTGACAAAATCTGCACATCGTGGTCCACCAGTACTACGGAATTACCGTCGGCAATCAAATCGTTTATAACTCCTTTTAATCCCTCTATATTTGCCGGATGAAGTCCGATTGACGGTTCATCAAGTACATACAATACACCTGTTGTACGGTTACGAACCGCACGAGCCAGCTGCATACGTTGTCTTTCGCCGGTAGAAAGAGTTGATGCGGCTCTATCCAGAGTTAAATAACCTAACCCCAAATCCATCAGCCTTTTGGCAGAACTCTGAAAAGACTCGCAAATACTTAACGCCATGGGTTTCATTTTTTCCGGCAAAGAATCAGGCACGTTATTTACCCAGCCAATAAGGTTGCAAAGTGTCATTTCGCAAGCTTTGTCAAGAGAAATCCCGGATAATTTAGGCATTCTCGCGGCATCAGAGAGCCTTGTTCCGTGACAAGCAGGACATATATCCTGTTTCAAAAATTTTTCAACCCTTTTCATGCTCTTTTCGTCTTTGACTTTAGAAAGAGCATTTTCTACAGTATATGTTGCGTTATAATATGTAAAATCAAGTTCTCCGGCGAGTTCTGAATTTTTAGCTTTGTAGAAAATATGTTTTTTCTCAGCCGGCCCGTTATAGACGATATCCTTTTCTTTGTCGGTTAAATCTTTAAACGGAATATCCGTTCTCACTCCCATTGCACGGCAGACGTCTGTCATTAATGTCCACATCAAAGAATTCCACGGAGCAACAGCGCCTTCATCAATTGTTAAGGATTCGTCAGGTACAAGCGTAGAACGGTCAACTGTTCTGACTATTCCCGTTCCCTGACAGGTAGGACAGGCTCCCTGACTGTTAAAAGCAAGTTCTTCCGCTGACGGTGCGTAAAAATGGACACCGCAAACAGGACATATAAGCTCCTGTTCTGCCGCAACGGCAAGTGTAGGTTCCAGATAATGTCCGTTGGGACATCTATGATTGGCAAGCCTTGAAAACATCAGTCTTAAACTGTTTAAAAGCTCTGTTCCCGTTCCGAAAGTACTTCTTATCCCCGGTACTGCAGGGCGCTGATGGAGTGCAAGAGCAGCGGGAACATACAAAACTTCATCAACCTGAGCTTTTTGAGCCTGAGTCATCCGCCTTCGTGTGTAAGTTGAAAGTGCTTCCAGATATCTTCTTGAGCCTTCCGAATACAAAACCCCTAAAGCCAGAGAAGATTTTCCGGAGCCGGAAACACCGGCAATACCCACAATTTTATTGAGAGGAATATCCACATCAATATTTTTTAAATTGTGAACCCTGGCTCCGCGGACTTTAATTTTATCAACAAAGTTTTGCATTTTACCCCTTCTCTTTTAATTTTATAATACATCATAAACGAACAATGAATATTTTTCGCTATGTGAAATTTTGTATATTTATTGTAATCTTTTTGACTCGTTGTTTTATTTATAAGACAATATATTTATATATGTCTAGACTTGGGATTACAGAGTAACTTAATGTACATTAAAGAAGTAGAAATAGATAACTTCAAATCGTTTGCAAACAAAATCACAATACCGTTTTTAAAAGGTTTTACCACTATATCAGGGCCGAACGGTTCGGGTAAAAGTAACATTATTGACAGTATTTTATTTGCGCTCGGCTTGTCTACGTCAAGAACCTTAAGAGCGGAAAAAATCTCCCAGCTTATCTCTACCCACAACAGAAGAAACGAGGCAATAGTTA
>CALUQS010000112.1 GCA_944322975.1 Candidatus Gastranaerophilales bacterium | reverse complement strand
CTCTTTTTAATTTTTTTATTTTAGTTTTTATATCATCTGTTTTTAAGTTAGAAATCATATTTTGGAAAAATGCATCAGAAGAAGTTATAGGGTTAGATATAACTTCTAAAAATTTCCAGTGTTTCGGGTGGGAAGGTTTCCATACGGCTATTTCGTCATAATTTTTACCATATTCAGTTCCCCAGTATCTGTAATAAGAAAATTTGGCTTTAGCATTATATTTTTTAGCTAATTTTATAAAAGCGGGAATTTCTTGGTAATTAATGTCTGTTATTACAAAAATAAGTGTAATATCTTTAATTTTTCCGCTGTTTTTGAGTTTTGATAACCATTTTAGGTTATTTAAGACAGCTTTATAGTTTCCGTATTTTACTATTTTATTATAAGTTTTTTCTGTTGCAGCGTGTATAGAGACTTCTATATTTTCTATTCTGTCATATATTCCAAGCTTTTTACATATACTTTCTGTACATAAAACACCATTAGTATGGATATAAAACTTCAATTTTGGATTTTTATCCGCCATCTCTTTTATTAAATTTCTTGCATATCTTGAACCGAAGGGATCCCCTTCCCCACTTACATAAAAATAATCAAGTTGTGATAAAACCGGCATGAGTTTAGCTTTGTAATTCTCGAGCCTTTTTTCATCATCCGGAGAGTTCCTTTTTATGCAGTTTCTACAAGTTATACAGGCAACATTACATTCTTTATCCCAGCACATTTTGATTGTTTTGGGTAGAGAAACTTTATTTGCATCAATATAATATTTATTTTTGATTTCTTCCGGGGTAATTTGAAAATTCCGGAAAGTACAGGTTTGCATATCACAAACGGAATAATCGCCATTTAATAAATGTTCTCTGAATTTGTTGGCTTTTTCACTGTTCCATATTTCTTCAAAGGTATTATCGTTAAGGTTTCCAAAAGAATATGCTTTACAATATGCAGGACAGCAGGGGTATACATTTCCATCGCTGTGAATTTCACAAAACTCAAAAGGTGCTCTGCATACTTGAATTTGATTATTAACTGTTTCTTTCATCATTCGCTCCATAAAAATATTTTTCTAAATTATCCAAAGATTTTTTATACAAATCCTCTGCCAGAGATTTTAAGGCCTCCTGTTTTTTTAAGTAATCTTGCGGCGGCATTAAAATTGCTTTTTTCATTGAGTCTGCAAGATTACTATTTGTTTTGTATATAATACTGTTTTCGTTATTAAAATAATGTGTAGCGGCAAATTTTTCAGCAATCAGGCAAGGTTTTTGAAAACCGTATATCAACTGAAAACTTCCGCTTGTACCAACAGTTATGTAGCGATCATGTTCAGGGTTGTCTGGATCTATCAAAGGCAGGAAAAAGTCGGCTTTTTCCATTTCTTTATACATTACGTCATAAGGAACATAACCTAAAATATTGAAATATTTTCTTAGTTTTTCAGGTATTGCATCCATTGAACCTCGTCCGATAACAGTTATTCTAAAATTATCAAAACCGCTTTCAACAAGTTTGTTAACTGCATCAATTAATATGTTACAGTTACGTCTTTTTGCTTCAATTGCTCCTACCATTATGAATTCTGTAATAACAGGATTTTTAGAAGTTATAGTTATATCGCCGAAATAATGCGGGTTTGCACAAATTACATTTTCGTTTTGAGACGGCAGTTTTGTCAGCATTATTATATGTTTGTTTTCTAACAATTGCTTGTCTGCCGATTCAAAGTGGTGTTCAACAACAAAAAGTTTATCTCTGTAATTTTCTAAAACAGGGAAATGCTGAAATATTGTCGGGAAAATAATGTAATTTATCCTTTCATACATAATATGCGAAGTAAAAACAATGTATTTGTAATGTTCAATTTTTTTTGATGATAAGAATTCTTTTATAGATTTTCTGTTAAGTATAAAAATGTTTGTATCGGTATCATCGAACATAAACACACTGTGTTTTTCATTTTGTTGAGGCGTTATTACAATATCAACATTAAAACCCAAGTCTTTAAAATATTTTACGTATCCGGGAATAACCTCACCGTGACAGTCGTTTGGCTCAACAATTAAGATGCTATTTTCTTTGATATTTGCGTTTGCTGTTTTTGCATATTCGATTATTTCGTTTTGATATTGTTTTAGTTTGTAATTTGCACTCTTAATCTCCTTGAGCTGTAAGTCGATATGTTTTTTTATTAATTTGCCATTTAAAATTTTAAAATTTATTCCTAAAACCGTAATCTGTTTATAAACATCAACATTCTTTATGTTAAATAAAAGTTTAGTTATATTTTGTTTTTTATGTTCAGGTTCATAACTTAATATAAATTTAACAAATGAAAATAAGAAACCGCAGGTATTTGCTTCCTTAACATTATTAAATAAGTCATTATTTTTTATATATTCTTTTATCTCTAACAAAATTGGTTCATAAAACTCTGTATTTTGGGATGTTTTTAGATAATAGTTACAAAAATTCAGGTTAAAATTAATCAAAGATTCTTTAATTTCAATATAATAGTCCAGTTTTTCGCATCCTTTATTAATTTCAACAAGCATTTTTTTTAATACAGAAAAATCTTTGTATTTTTTTGATGTTGCAGAATATTTTAAGTTATTGCAATAATAAACCAGATTATCTTTTATTGACGTAATGGAATTTGCATAAACAAGAACCAGTGAACAAAACAATACATCATTAAAATATGGAAGATTTTGAAATTTTATCCCGCATTGTTCGATAAAATCTCTCTTAAATAATTTATTCCATGGCGCAGGCATAACACTATCTAGTATGCTCTGAGGGCAGTCTTTATAAGAAAAAATTTCTTTATGAGGAACTACGCATTTTTTTCTTAGTGATTGTCCTTCTGTTATTTCTTTTGTTTGCTGATTAAAATTATAATATTCACAAACGGTTATATCGGAATTTGTTGAAACTGCTTTGTTGTATAGTTTTTCAAACATTCGTAAATCAAAAAAATCATCACTATCTAAAAATAAAAGATATTCTCCCTGCGCGGAGTTCATACCGTTATTTCTTGCAGCACCGGCGCCTTGATTTTCTTGATTTATTATTTTTATACGGTTGTCTTGTAAGGCAAATTCTTCAAGAATTTTCAGAGAACTATCTGTTGAACCGTCGTTTACACAGATTATTTCTATATCCTTTAGTGTTTGATTAACAACACTGTCGAGACATTCTCTCAGATATTTTTCAACGTTATAAACGGGTATTATTACTGATACCTTAGTCATTATTATCTTTCCTTTCTCCGTATTTTTATCCTTATTCCCAAAACAGTTATTATCTTGTGGCGCCTGTCCCACGAATTTTTTATTGAAAAGAATTTTTCAAATTTATTTTTATAATGAATATTCTTTAAGTCATAAAGCCTTTTGAATTCGTTATACTCATATTCCGAATAAAATAAATTTTTATTAATTTCTGAAATATCCA
>CALUQS010000111.1 GCA_944322975.1 Candidatus Gastranaerophilales bacterium | reverse complement strand
ACGAACGCAAAGTTTTTGCCAGAACAATGGCAAACAAACTTGCAACCAAAAAAGAGAAATCCGCAGCTGTTTCTAATCTTGAGAAAAAAGTTCTGGAAATGACCGGTGCCTCAAAACATATTCAAATTGCAGGAAAAACCTATCATGCCGACTTGCATACATTGCTGCGTGATGCTATGGATGTAGGTCAGGACTTTTTAGAACACAAAAGAACAGCGATAAGAGAAGTAACAAAAGATTTCAAATCAGGAAAACTTACCGGCTCACGCTCCGAAGCAATTGCGCAGGCAGTAGAAAAAGAACTGAATACATACTTTAAAGAATCTAAACGGTTTATAAACAAAAAAAGCTTTTTAGGGCTGGCCATTGTTATTCCGCTTGCTGCCTCAATGCAATCCATAAACAGATGGATTACAAGAAAAACCTCAGGTCAGGAAGGTGCGCCTATTTATAAAGATTTTGGCACACAGAAACAAAAAAAGAAATTAAATCCGAAAGAAACTACATCTTTCTGGCTGGAAAAAATAGGTGCAGCGGCACTGATGGCAGGTGTTGCCTATGCCTCATTAAAAGACAAATCCAGCCTGTCTAATATTTTAAAAGGATTACAATTTACCAAAAACATGCCGACAATGGATCAATGCAGATGGATTGCTACCTCCACTTTTGCCAGCCGTATGCTTGCATCGGAAGACAAAAACGAACTGCATGAAGTTACATGGAGAGATATCGCTACATTTTGCAGCTTATACTTTTTAGGTGATTATGTTGCAAAAGGTGTAGGATATTTTATCCAAAAACTTACAAAAATTCCTCTTTTGAACTATACTAAAAATGCTCCTCAAAAATCAAATAACGCTATTGCTGATTTCGGCAAAAAACTGGCTCACTGGGCCGGCGGCACGGAACTAAAAACTTTCCAGGAAGCAGCAAAAGTTTCTAAACAGGCCAAAAATCTAAGATACGTTTGCGAAGGAGCGTCTCTGGGATTCTCAATGCTTATTCTCGGTATGCTTGTACCCTGGTATGTCAGAAAGCAAACCGAAAGAAAAGTACAAAAAGAAATGACAGAAAGATATGACAGTTTCCACACCTATCCATCATTAAACTTAACTAGCAACAAAAAAACTTTTCAGGCGTTTGGTATGATGATGAACAAAGCAAAATAACAGCAGGATAATATATGCTATCGCAAATTACACAAACTCAACAACCGAAAACATTAAAATATTCAACCCCGTTAAAAACCGACAAAAAAAATTCTCCGGCCTTCAAAAGTCTGGGGGCTCTCGGGGCGCAAACACTCAATTTTCTTAACACAAGTCCGGCAATCGGGGCATGTTTTGTAGATTTCTTTTCCATGGTTTTACCCAGAACACTTGTCGATTTTGGACGTTCTAAAGACGCGGGTATGGAAACAGGCTTTAGAGAATCGTCCGGTACGATAAACCATGCACTCGCAGGCATTGTGGGGCTCGGTGCAGGTTATGCCGTATCTGCCGCATTCAATAAATCTAACGGTGTAAAAGCCCATCTTATGTTTATGGATTCCAATGCCATAGATACCTTTAAAGAATTTGTTAATCTAAGTGCGGATAATGCCACAGGTTACGATTCAAAAAAATATTGGGAATCTTTCTTTAAAAGCGTAGAAGGATTTAACACAACAAACGGTGAACAGGTTTGGAAAAAACTTTCTGACGAAACAGTTCAAAAAGCCGTAAATATAATGGTTGAAGATGGAACTAAAAAATACAAAGTTTCAGATTCTGCTATGGCTAAAATTTCAGAGCTAATCACAGGTGAAACAGGTGCAGGCGCAACCTTCCGTGTTTCAATAAAGGACAATGCCGATGCAATAGAAGCACCTATAAAAGATTTGACCGGCAACGCAAATTCCATGCTTAAAGCTGTAATGGACAAGGCAAAACACGACAAAACAGCAATAGTTGAAGATCTTGAAAAATTCCTTAAAGGAGTTAAAAACAAAAAAGTTGCAACAGTTGCAGCAGGTCTTGCATTCCCTGTGGCTGTAGGTATGTCGGCTCAGCCTATTAACAGATATCTAACCAAAAAACGTACCGGCTCAGACGGATTTGTCGGAGTTGAAGGAAGAGAACCCGATCATTCTGCAGGTTTTAAAGCGGCCAAGCTTATACTGGGGGTTGCAATGGGTTCTGCAATGATTTCAACTATTTTGAAAAAACCTGCAGAGCTTTATACAAACCTTCCAAAGGCAGCAAAAGAACTTGTTTCCAATCTTCAATACAAAGGCATGGTGCCTACAATCAACCAGTTTAAGTTTATTTACGGTATGACTATCATGAGCCGTATTCTTGCAGCACGCGACAAAAACGAAACACGCGAATCCGCTATTAAAGATTCCTTAGGTTTTGCAAACTGGCTTATTCTCGGAGGCTTTGTATCCAAGCTTGCAGCTAAAGCATTTAATAAGGGTATTATCAACTACGATGAAGAAAAATACGGCAAAGGTTTGTGGAAATTCATACAACATTCTGTTGAGAAAACACACGAAGAAATCCTGTTCCCTGCGCTTAAAAAACTCGGTATAAACACAATCGGTGAAAACGGAAAAGCGCTGCCGTTTAGAAAACTCTATTCTGAATTAAAAGCAGCAGCACTGGCAGAAGGAGCAACTCCGGAAACACAAAAACTCGTTAAAGATACCTTATCAAAACTAAAATACAAAAATGCTGCGCAACTGCTCGGTTATATATACTCCGGTGTTGTTCTCGGTATCGGAATACCAAAATTGAACATTGCAATCACAAAATACTGCGAAAACAAAAAGACAGCGAAACAAAACTTAAATACCCGGACTGACACTGATAAAATGAAACTCAACAGCGAGTTTATGCAAAACCACGCAAATACAAAGACTTTCGGGGCTTTTTACAATACTTTGTAATTCACCAAAAGTTAGATTAATTAAATAAAATTTGACATTTTTTTTGAATATCTAATGCAAAATCTTTTGCGGGTTTTTCTTTGAGACCAATATTTTTAGCAACTGCCAAAATATCATCTAAAGCCGGATTTTTACCCGCGCCATTGATTGTTGTTGCGTGTTCCCGTTAAATGCCCGCTCTAAATTAAGAGCAAATAAGATTTTTATAAAAGAATTCAAAGAAATTTCATACTTGGATTCAAATCTTTTGATAGAACCAAGACTAACACCTGATTTAGACGCAAGTTGAGCCTGAGAAATTTTAAGCTTTTTCCTGTGCTGCTTAATTTTCTCAACCAATTCTTTTGCAATATCATTAGGAGTTTTAGGAT
>CALUQS010000110.1 GCA_944322975.1 Candidatus Gastranaerophilales bacterium | reverse complement strand
CCTCGACTCAGATAACACCAGCTTTGACGGTTCCGCTAACATAAAAGAAGGCACGCTCTCCTTCGTTACAAATAACTCTAACGACAAGTTCTTCTCCGATTCCGCTAATGTAAATATATCAGACAACGCTCAACTAAACATCGATACAAACATCGACACCTCCCTCGGCGGAAATATTAACAGCGAAAACTTCGGCGATGGCTCTGTCTCCAAAACAGGCGACGCTACTTTACATATAACCGGAGACAACAGCAGCTTTACAGGAAACTTCCACATAAAAGAAGGCACCGCTGACTATACCCAATCCGACAACAGCTCATACTTCGGCGGTAATACAACAATAGACAAAAATGCCGCTTTAGTCTACAACAACTCACTTAAACAAGACACAATTAAAAACCTGGAAGGTGAAGGTTCCTTCACAAAAGAAGGCTCCCAAATCCTTAACCTCGAAGGCGACAACAGCAGCTTTAAAGGTAACGTCAACATCAACGACGGCACCCTCAGCTTCAACGACCTCAACAACAAGTTCTTTGCCTCCGAACAAATAAATGTCAACAACGCTGTTTTAGACTACACCGCCAACAGCTCCTCCGTTATCAACAACCGGATTAACCTCAACGGCAACGCCGAATTCGCAATAAATGGCACTGGTAATAACATCATTAACATAAATCAATCAGCTGCAACTACCAACGACAACAACACCGCTAGCTACTCCAATGGCACCTTCGTCTTTAACAGCTCCTTCGACAACTTCGGAACAAACGGTACAGGAAACAGCGTATCCTTCAACAACGCAGATATGCAGCTCGGTCAGGATATAGAAAACTTCGGCAACAACAAACTTGACGCGGAATTTAATAACTCTACAATAAATATGGCCAACAACAACACAATTAACAACATTGTGTTCAACAACCTTACCCTCAAAGACAACGTATTGTTCTCTATTGACCTCGACCTTAAAAAGAACCCCGATCAGCACGAAGTGAAAGAAGAACCTGAAGCAGATATGATTAAATACAACTCAGGCTCAGGCTCAATAAGCATAGAAAACTTCGTAATAACCCAAGACGGTGAATTAAGAGATGTCGAAGTACAGGTCTTAGACGGCAACGGCATTACCCTTAATATGGATGAGCAAATTACTGCCGCAACTTCTACTGAATATATATATTCAATCAAAAAATCAGATAAACAAGACCACGAAAATACCCACATCCAGATATCAACAACCGACCACATAGAAAATCCGACAGAAAATGACTTCTCCCTCAAAAATATGCACCTTAGACTAACTCCTGACGGAGAAGAAATATCAGAAACAAGAAACTTCAATGTCGTCGGCGATGCCGCAGACTACAAGGTACTCTCTAACCTCGGAACAATGGCCGAAGGCACCTTCTACGTTAACGGCGCTCACGACGAAAACGGAGACCCCACAAGAGCAATAAACGGCAACAACCTCTGGGCCATCTTTAACGCCGACTCCTCCGACCCGGACGACAACGGTAACCGTGAACTCAATATCTCCGGAGTTAAAATATATAACGCAACAACAGAAAACGACACCAGAGACAACGGTGCCGCAATAAATATTGCAGGTCAAAACAGCAATGTTAACCTCGAATACTCATCCCTTGAAAACAACTATGCTGAAAATGCCGGCGCTGCCGTATACAACAACGGCGGTACCTTAATCGCCCAAAATACCGACTTTAAAAACAATAAAGCCGAAAACTCCGGCGGCGCTATCTACAACAAAACAGGCGAAACTACTATCAACGGCACTGATATTACCTCTAACTCCGCTCAAAATGCCGGCGCTGTCTACAACGAAGATACGATAAAAATAGAAAATGCTAATATATCCAACAACAAAGCAACAAACGGTCAGGGCGGTGCTATTGTTAACAAAGGCTCTGCAACAATTACTACTGCGAATATAAACGAAAATACCTCAACAGATAACGGAGGCGCGATAGCTAATACCGGCTCGATGACAATAACTAACGCGCTCGTAAAAGATAATATATCCTCTGCCAACGGCGGCGCCATCTACAACACAGGTGATTTGACCCTCAACAACGTCTCCTTCGACAACAATACCTCCTCCTCTCAAGGCGGCGCTATCTACAACAACAACGGTAACCTCACCATCTCCGCTACAAACGACAAAACCGTTACCCTCCAAAACAACAAAACAGCCCAAACAGCCAACGATATCTATACAAATAACGGCTTAACAATTAATACTGACGGAGAAAAAACAGCAGTAAATATCTTAAGCGGTATCTCCGGCTCCGGCACAATAAACAAACAAGGCTCCGGTACATTTAACATAACAGGTAACAACTCATCATATGCAGGCGACGCCATAGTCGAAAACGGCAGCATCGTCTACCACAAACAAACAGAAACAGATTCGTATATAAACGGAAAAACAACCCTTAAACAAGGAACAACTCTCGTATATAACTTAGCAGCAAATGAAACATTAAACGGCACCATCATAAGCGAACAAGAAGGTACAGGTACCTTCATTAAAACCGGTGACGCAACCTTAACAATAACCGGCGACAACTCCGCCTTTAGCGGTACAACCCAAATCCAAAAAGGAACAGCTAATTACATACAATCCCAAAACAACAAGTACTTCTCCGGTAACACTCAAGTCTATGACAATGCAAAATTTGTATATACATCAAATAACGACGGAACAACAAATATAGAAACACTAAAAGACTTCTCAACAACCGGAAACGGAACAGGTGAGTTCGTAAAAGAAGGCGCAGGCGCCCTTAATCTCACCGGCTCAAATTCAAACTTCAAAGGTAGCGCCTCAATAAATGAAGGCTCGATAAACTACCTGCAAACAAATGACTCCTCCTACTTCGGCGGAAAAACAAATATATCAGAAAATGCTAAACTGCAATATACATCAAATAACAACGGAACAGATAACGTAGAAACCCTCGCCTCAATAAGCGGTAAAGGCTCGCTCTACAAAGACGGAACAGGAGCCCTTAAACTAAGCTACAACAACAGCTCCTTCGACGGAAACATAGTAATAGATGAAGGAAAATTAATCTTTAACAAAATACGAAACAAAGACAGCTACATAAAGGGCGATACAAGAATAAATGAAAACGGCGAACTTGAAATACTCTTAAAACGCGACGATACAATCCAAAGTACAATAACAGGAAACGGAACCTTCACAAAATCCGGCGACTCAGTATTAACCCTCGCCAACAACAACAGCAGCTTTAACGGTACAGTTAACTTTAATGAAGGAACAATAATTCTGTCAAAAGACGCAGAGTTCTTTAACGCTAAAAACTTCAATATATCAGGCTCAACAACACTGGATTTGAGAAACTCCGTAATGGATACAATCAGCCTCGGTAACGTAAACCTCTTATCCGGCGTGTCAAACCTCGCAATAGATGTAGACCTCGCGAACAACACAGGCGACTTTATCAACGCAAACTCCGTTAAAGGTGACGGCAGTTTATTGATAAAAGATATAACCGTATTGTCAGATACCTACTACCCCGGAACAACAATACCAACAATAGATACAGAATCAGGCCTGTCCCAAAAAGTATCGCTAGACTCTTCATTATCAAAAGTAATGGGTCCGATATATCAGTATGAAGTAACCTACGATAAATTAACAGGAAACCTGTCGTTCGCAGGAGGAGATTGGGGCTTGATGTCATATAACCCCGCAGTAATAATGCCGCAGGCAGCAGCCCAGATAGGCGGATACCTGACAATGCTCAATACCTATGAAGATGTGTTCGCCAATATGGATATGCTCAAACTCCAGCAAAAAACAGAAAGAGAAATGTTTGACCATAGAAATATGTATGCAACAACAGGAACAAACCTCGTCTATGCCCCGACAATGCTCCCTGAAGAAGAAACCGGAGCCTGGTTTAGACCGTTTACCTCATTTGAATCAGTCCCTCTGAAAAACGGCCCGACAGTGTCAAATGTATCCTACGGAGCCCTCGCCGGTGTGGACAGCGAACTTATGCATTTTAAACACGGAATAGATGCAGTGTTTAGCGCTTATGCAGGATATAACGGGTCACATCAGGCAGCCCTGGGAAGTGATATATATCAAAACGGAGGAGTCTTAGGCGCCATGGGTGTGTTCTACAAAGGTAACTTCTTTACGGGAATAACAGCAAACGCCGGAGCAAGCTCGGCAGATTTGACAACAAACTACGGCCGTGATGACCTTACACTGCTAATGAGCGGTATAGCAAGTAAAAGCGGATATAACTGGGAATTGCTGGATTCAAAATTGATAATCCAACCAAATTACACAATGTCGTATACGTTTGTAAATACGTTTGATTATACAAATAATATGGGAGTAAGAATCTCCTCAGATCCGATACACGCAATCCAGGTAGCCCC
>CALUQS010000109.1 GCA_944322975.1 Candidatus Gastranaerophilales bacterium | reverse complement strand
TGGCTAAAAAAGTGGAGTCTAATCCGACTGATTTTCAAACGCGCAGAGAGCTCGTTGTCGAATATCTGCTGCACGGATTTAATGAAGAGGCTCTAAAGCAGCTATACTACCTTCTAAAAAGGTTTCCGGAAGACCCCGGACTCCATTACAACGCAGGTATTGTGCTTGAGAATCTTAAAATGTTTGACAGAGCCGTAGTGTCGTATCAAAATGCACTAAATATTGCACCTGATGAACCTGATTATCTTTATAATCTCGGATATGCTTATTTACAAATGCAGGATTATGAAAAAGCTATACCTTATTTTAAGAGGGTACTCCAGCTTGAAGAAAACGATGCTAACAGTTTTTTTAATCTTGGTTTTATATACTCAAAACAGGGTGAGCATGACCTTGCAATTACCTGCCTTAAAGCAGCATTAGAGTTGAATCCGCAGGATTATCTCGCTTATTTTTACCTTGCTTATGAATCCGATAAAACTGGCGACAGAGAAACCTCAAAACAGCTATATGAAAAAGTTTTGGAACTTTCGCCGGATTACAGCTGGGCATATTATAATCTTGCTGCAATTTATTATGATGAAGGAGAGACTCAAACAGCAAAAGATTATCTAAACAAGACTCTTGAATTAAACCCAAAAGACGACAATGCAGCTGTAATACTTGCTAAAATACTTGCAAAAGAAAACAAATTTGAAGATGCGATAATGCTTTTGAAAAACACATTATTAAACAATCCCTATAACGGAGATGTCAATTATACATTGGCACACCTTTATAAAGAAACAGGAAACATTGAACAGTATAAATATCATTTAAAAGAGGCAATGAATAACATTGATACACTGTCAGCCGACGTTAAGCAACTGCAATACGAGTATTGTTCATTGCAAAATCTGAAGTAACCTCTTTTTCTTGATTTGTAGAGTATTTTTTGTCAAGTGCATCTAAAATTTTCTGATTTATACCCATGCTTTTTAGTACGCTCATTGCTTCTTCATGAGTTTTAGCTGTTTTGTACGGACGTTCTTCTCTCATTGCAGAATATACATCGGCTGCTCTTACAATTTGAGCCATTTTGTTTGTAGAATTCGGATTGTGATGGTCACGTGCAATTTCAGCAACATTTACTCCGTAGCCTGCTGATTTTAAAATTTCATACCCCAGTACGGAATGCAGATTTATGATTCTTCTTTCGTCAGGGTCAAGTTTTCCGTTTTTATTTAAAATTTCTGACGGAATAAGTGTTTTGCCAGTATCATGTAAAGCTGCTCCGATTTCCATAGTACGAATATCGGATTCACTCATACCGAGTTCTTCACCAATTGCTCTTGCAAATTCTACTGTTGTCGCTATGTGGGTATGTTTGATAGTTTTTAAGTTGTCATAATTCATTTTCAACGGTAAATTATTTTCTTGCAGTATGGCTGCAATTCTCGGGTTTGTTTCAACAAGAATCTGCATATCGCCGCTGCTTGGTAAATATTTTAATGCATTGTTTATTGCTGCATCGTATTCATTTACTTTATTTCCCGCTGTTTTAAAAGTAGGAACTATATTTTTAAAATAATTTGATAACGCACTAAAAGCACCTACATTTGTGTTTTGCGGAAGTTCTGATGATATTGTTTTTGTTTTTTGCTCTTTTACAATCCCGTTACCAAACAGAAAAGTTTGTGCAGCACTGCCGTACTGACTCTTCACTGTCGCAGTGTCTTTTGAATCCGCACTAAACGGATTTATATTTGATGTATTAAAGCTGTAACTATCTTCAGTTGTACCTCCGTTATCCGGTGTTGATGTACCGATATCCGTTGACACGTATTGAAGTTTTACCTTATCAACTGTCAAAATTAACTATTCCTTTTTTCCATTCGATTCCTATATACTTATAAAAAATTTTAATTCACATAAATTTCAAAAAATTTTTAAATTGTAACAAAAGTTTTACAAATAGTTAAAATCCCCAAATTTTAAATGGTTAAGAAATGAATTATTATCTTTTTTCAAAATCTGGTTTACTATTGATTTTGCAACTTTTATATTAGCGTTAATCTCATTTTTAACGTCCTGTCCTAACATGTCTTGAAGTTTAAGACATTGGAGAGTAATCAATTTAGACCTCAATATCTCATATTGTGGCGGCATTTCGACTTTGTAATAGCTTTCAAAATTACGAAAGAGTTGATTTATGTCTATTTCTCCAAGATTTTGTGCAGGTTTCACCCCCGGTTCAAATTCTTTTAAAATAACATTCACAAGCGAGCCCAATAAATTTTTGTATAAGGTATTATCAGCTAGCGGTTTGTCGGGAGCAATAGCTGAAAAAATAAAAGACAACGGTTTTACATTTTCCGGAAAGCCGTAATCCTGTTTGTAAAAATCTATTGCTGTGAGTGATTTATCTTTAGGATTATAAATGATATTAGTCTCACAGCAATCAAATATCATCTCGTTATCTTTTGCAAAACAAATCTGCTTATAAAGGTTGTAATATGAGTCTGTCGGCAGGTTACAAAGCTCTTTTTTGTCGTTGTATACAAAACAGTTTTCACCGGGTAAATATCGCAGTATGGCGCTGCCTTCGCCTAATTTGGCAACGACGTGGTTGATTTTATCATCTGTGTTAATGTCAAACGAGAGATTTTTCTTATAATCGGTAAAATTAGTTCTGTCATCAGGAATTCTGGCATGCCTGAACGCATAATTTGTTCCCGCTATTTTATATACCCTTGCCTCGTTGCCTTCGCCAAGTAGGTTTTTGTTGTTTATGGATTGCGAGATTTTTTCAAAGATTTCCTCCCTGGGAAGTTCAAGCAAATCTTTTTGTCTGCCTGAAAAAGATACGCTGTCTTTAAGCGGACTAAACGGCACAAGAGACTTTTGCAAGCACAGGTCAGCCCTTTTAGGCTCGCCGGTACAAAGATTATTAAAACTGAACGGTTGAATCTGCATACTCATAACATACGCTTAAACGCGGATGAAAAACGGCAATTGCTATAAAAAATAAAAAAGTTAACATATTTAAACATATAACATACCAAACGTTATGACAGCCGCAAATCAGCGCTCAATAACTTTTTTTAATTCCTTTTCCTCAGGTGTAAGTTCTTCAAGCAGCATTTTTGTGATAAGTTCGGCGTGCACCTCATGGGTAAAGTTATCACTTGCATAAATAGAAAGGTTATCTACAGTATCTTTAAATTTATCAGGAATTCTTTTTATGTTAAAAGCAAACAACAGCGGCTGTGCGCTGTGTACGGTTTCATGCACAAACTGATGCAGAGGGCTTTGCGTCGACTGCATCCACAAAGATTCACTTACTTCAGCAGGCAATATTATATAACTTTGTCCGTCCGAATTAACCGTTAACCCGCCTGCCGGAAAGTATTTGCTGACTATGATATTATCCGGAAGCGGAAAATCTTTTTGCGCAAGCAGTTTTACTGCGTCTAAATATAATTTTGCGCATTCTGGATTGTTATCCAAACAGACATTTTTTATGCCGTATTTTTTTGTAAGTATATTCTTGACTTTTAAAACTTCAGGATTTTTATCTTTTTCTGATAAAAATTTAAAAATTTCTATAATTTCTTTATCTTTTTTCTGCATTTTATTATAGAAATACTGTTCAAAAGCCAGCGTTGTTTTTTGATGTTTTTTAGCTTTTTCTATCAAAGCCTTATCTAAATCAGATATTTGCCCTAAATAATTGCAAAAAACAACACGTAAGATATCATTAATCGCGCTGTTATATTCTTCTTCATTTTTGCATTGCAAAAGTTCAGTCAAAAGCTTTTTATCAATAAGCTTGTAGTCTTTAAATTTATTTGCAAATAATTTTTTCTTTTTTGAAAATTCGGATTCAAAAACATCATTATTGACGCCAAAAGTCACAGCACAGGACTTTGTACGTTGAAAACCATTATTATAAGCTGCGGGTATTATATCGCGTTGGTTTATTTTCATTACTTTCACCTTTATATATATAAAAAATAAAGGTGTAGAAAATTGCTTGAATTTAAAATAATTTTATTGGTTCGTCATAGTAGATGTAATTTTTTATAATGTTTTTTTTCGCGCAATATTGTGCGGGCATAACAGGTTTGTATATATTTTTTTTAACGAATTCAAGCTGTTTTTTTTCAAATTCCTCCTGAGAATAAATGTGCATATTTTCACCCCCGCATTGTAAACATTTCACTTACGGCATTAACAATTACACTTTATATATGCTATATTTATTGATAAATAACCTTACACTCTTTTACAAATCAGAGGAATATATAAAAAAATTTTTTAAATTTAAATATAAATAATCAAGGGAACGGAAGAAATTGGATCTGAAAAAGAAATTAAAATTCATACTGATAGCATCAGCCTTTGCAGTTGTAATTTTAATAGTAATAACAAATGTTTTTAAGATGACAAGAGTCTCTGATAAAGACTTAAAAGCTTACAGCCAGGGGCTTCAATACGTAAGACAGGGAGATTTTGAAAACGCATATTATAATTTTTCAAACGTTTCAAAAACTTCCGGAATATATGAAATTGCTCTGCTCCGTCAGGCTATGAGCGCCGATAAATTAAATGATTCCCAGACAGCAGAAAAAAAATACAGACTGTTTATTGAAAAATATCCTGAATCTGTTTTTATAGAAAAAGCCTATTACTCGCTTGCTCAAAATTGTTTTAAGGAAAAAGACTACTACAGAGCAGAAAAGACCTTTAACGACATAAAAAAGTTTTTTAAAGACAGTGATTATGCAAAAGCCTCTGATTATTTTCTCGGTTTGATTCAAAAAGAAAAAATAAAAGAGAATAATAACGAAAAAATTATTTTAGAGCAAAAAATAAAAGCAAAAGCCTATTTTGTGCAATATCTTGCTGATACACCAGACGGTCGTTTTGCTACGGATTGTATCAATGAAATAGCTGCGCTGGGGCTGCCCATTACCCCTTATGAATACTTTTTAATAGGCCAAACCTGTTTTAAAACAGGTCAGTACCAGCGAGCTTTTAACAACTTTAATCTGTCTGATATGAAACTATCGTGGGGGTATTTGAGTATTCTTTACACCAAAAGAAAAGAATACATTAAAGCAAGAGAAATTTTTGAGTCAAACTATATAAAATACTCAAAAAATATCGCACAAGAGGAATTGCCAGCAATTTTAGAAAACTATGCCTCGCTAAGCCCAGTGGGGATGAAAGACGGATGGTATAAAGCATTATCGCTGGCACAAACTTATAGCGCACGCGGCGAAGATTACATTCTTTACAGGCTTGCAAAACTTGTGAGCGGTGAAGAAAAAAACAGACTAAACAGGCTCATTTTTACACAATACAGCGATGGCAAATACGCTGCTGATGCTGTGGCAAACCTGTTCTGGGCTGCATATAAAAGAGGCGATTATCAGGAGGCAAAAATGCTGGGACATATCCACGCAAGAGACTATTCTGATACAAACTCGGCGCCTAAGGTACTTTTTTGGACAGCTAAAATTGCAGCAAAAGAAGGACGTAAAACCGAGGCAAAAGCTCTGTATCAAAGAGTTTTGTCAAAATATCCGGACAGCTATTACGCTTACAGGGCTTCAAAATTGTCAGGGCACTCGGCAAATAATGACTGGAAAACTAAAAGCTCTCACAGATTGCCGGAAAAATCTATATACATCGAATTTCCTGCGAAATATACAAAAATCACAGACGACAATTTCAGCGTGGTCGATACTATTTTAAAACTGAATGATTTTAAACTAATACAGGAAATCGATGAAAATAACAAAGCACTGTTAAGCTGGATTAAATATAAAGAGGGAGAGTATTCTACTTCAGCTGTGCTGGCACGTGATTTTATAGATGCTCTGCCTCAAAAACCGGGGTTTGATGACAGTTTGTACAAACTTGCTTATCCGCTGCATTATCAGGATGTTATTAATAATACAGCACGTGTTTATAAGCTGGACCCGTATCTTGTTACTTCAATTATCAGAGAAGAAAGTTATTTTAATAAAAATGCGCAGAGTATTGCCGGTGCTGCAGGGTTAATGCAAATTATGCCCTCAACAGCAAGGTACATTACAAATAAAAATGCCATACCTTACAGCGGCTACAGCGCTCTTTATAACCCGAATCAAAACATAAATATAGGCTGTGCTTATCTGCACTACATAAAAACAACCTTACACAATGACGACTTGCTTATTGTTGCATCATATAACGGAGGGCCTAATGCAGTGCAGCGATGGAAGGATAATCTTACCTACAAAAATTTTGATGAATTTGTAGAAAATATTCCCTATCCTGAGACAGCTGACTATATTAAAAAAGTTTTTAGAAGCTACTGGGTTTACCTGAATATTTATTAAATTGAATTACTCATACTGATAATTAAACAAAAAAAAGAGGCTTTTTTTACATAGCCTCGTGTTTTAAATACCTATTTCCCGTTCCTTATATGTTTTAAGTTTATTAGAATCTATTAGTCTGGTTTTTGTTTTTGGTTTATCTCTTGTATCTATATAAAGTATATAAAAAGAAAATAATTGCCTCTGTTAATTAAGCACATTTTTTAAAATTTTAAGAAATATTACAAAATAATGAAAATAGTATATACTTTTTTTGTTTCT
>CALUQS010000108.1 GCA_944322975.1 Candidatus Gastranaerophilales bacterium | reverse complement strand
ACCCCGGCCCTCTGTCTTGAATTTCCTTCACGCTCGACACTGTCGTTCGCTGACGTTTCACTTCTGCTCACTTCGTGTCTCGCTCCCCGGGTTTCACCCGTCCGGAAATTCGCTCCCCAGCGGGAGAGGGAGAATAATTAAAATGAATTCTGTAGCCTCACCCCGGCCCTCTGTCTTGAATTTCCTTCACGCTCGGACAGTTTCGCCTTTTGTGCTTTGCACAAGCCGGCTCAATGTCCTCGCTCCCCGGGTTGCACCCGTCCGTTCACTATTTACAGATTAATATCAACAAGAAAGACTAATGATTTCTTCGTGAAGCCATTTTGCACGAAATCAAAGATTTCGGCAAAAGAAGGCAAATTCGCTCCCAGCGGGAGAGGGAGAATAATCATCAGTTAGCAATTTATTGCACTAAATATATTTAGATAAAAAAAACTGCGCTTAAATTAGCGCAGCCTGAGTATGAAATTAAATTAAAACTTTTGAAAAACCATAATATATTCGTGTTTAAAAATATAAAAACCGCCGTAGAGGGCTCTATAACGCCACAGATTAGCCTGTTTGCCTTTTGCTTTTTCATTGCCCTCAATATTTTTTACGATTATTGCTTTGGTGCGGAAACCTGCACGGTTCATTCTTTCAAGACAGCCGAAACTCAGCGGATAATATTCACCTTTAGCGTATTTATCCCCGATAATAAGCGCTGCAAAACGCCCTTTTTCAAGCTGTTCATAGCCGTTTCTTGCAACTTCTTCAAACAGGTCATAAAACTCTTCTGTTGACGAACAGTTGGACAGGTCTTCTTTTTTGTCAGAAAATTTAATAATATCGTCATATGGCGGATGCAATACTAAAAATTGAGCTTTTTGCGCACCCATAACAGCAAGCCTGTCTTGAATTTTTACACCTATATCAGAAGAGGCGCTGTCCCCGCAAATAATGTTGACATCTGTTACCAGTGTTTTTTTATCGAATTTTTGGCTGACATAATCAACCAGCTCCTGTTTAAGCTCAACTCCGATGCAGCGTCTTTGCATATTAACAGCCTCAATACCCGAGGTGCCGGAGCCAAAAAACATATCTAAAACAATGTCGCCTTTTTTAGTAAATCTTTCGTATAACTGTTGTGCTATTTGCGGGATATAATTTCCATGGTAGTCATAAGAGTGACCGTTGCTTTTGTCGCGTGATTGAAACTCCCATAGCGTATCAGTCAAAATGTGGGGATAATTTTTCCAGTTGTTCAAGTCAATATCGTTATACGGTTTTGTCAAAGGTTGTTTGGGAACCTCTGCGACATGCAAATCGGGTTTTGCCTGTGTTTTTGTTTTTAAGTTGCTTTTTTTAACTGCCAAAATTAATATCCCTCTTTTTATTTCTTATTAAAGTATAGGAAATTATTAAGGAATATAAATCATCATTTTAATGGATATTTTAATTTATACAGCTTAGTCTTTACAGTTGAATTTGCATAATTTTGTCATAGGCCTGAATAATTTTAGTGGTTACGTTTGTCGCCACGGTGACACCTAATTCAGCCTTAGCCATTGCAGTCATTACATCGTGGATATCAGCGTTGCCGTTTTCCTCCATAACGTCTTTCATAAGCTGGTCAGGGGCGTTTAGTTCACGGTTAAAGTTTTCGACCAGCCCTGAAAACACTGATTTAAAATCGTTAGTTTCAAGCTTTTCAACACGGTTCATACGAAACGGCGCCATCCCCCCTATGCCTGTATCAAGCTTTGTGGGCTGCATTCTTTCAAATAAATTTATGTTTGGAGCAAACTTTTTTTCAATCATCTTACGTTACCTTCAATCTAGCTTAAGTAATTGGCTAAAATACTTTTTACATAGTTCTGGGTTTCTTTAAACGGAGGAACCCCGCCGTATTTATCGACATTGCCGCCGCCGGCGTTGTATGCGGCAAGTGCAAGAACCACATTGCCGTTGTATCTTGCCAGCAGCCCCTTCAGGTGTCTTACGCCGCCGTCTACGTTTTGCACGGGGTTGTAAGCATCTTTTACACCGAGCCCTTTGGCGGTAGCCGGCATGAGCTGCATAAGCCCCATTGCTCCGCAATGAGAGGTGGCTCTCGGGTTGAATCCGGATTCCTGTCTTACAACCGCTTTTACGAGTTTTTCATCGACACCGTATTTTTGGCAGGCTTTTGAAATAATATTCATTATCTGGTTTCTTGAGGGGTTAACAACATTTCCGTAAATATCCTCTAAAGATTCTGTATTGTTAACCGTGTTGGCTTTTAGATTAGCAAAGGCATTTGTCAGCGCAAGAAAATTGCTTTTGCCTGTTCTGAACTGGCCTTCGCCTTTTTGGCTTGCTTTTAAGATTTCTGCAAAAGAAGGTCTTTCTGATTTCACCGCATCAGGATTAAGCTGCCTTTCGAGATTTGCAACGTGGGTTTGAATCTGCTGAACACGCTGCATGGCTGCTTCTTTTCCGCCTTGATTTATATATGCCTGTATTGTCGGAGAAAACATCTTTTAGCTGCCTGCCTTATTGTTTAATCTTATTGTCTGCCTATTTCTACGGCTCTTTGAGCCATACTTTTTGTTATGTTGATAACAGCAAGGTTTGCTTCATAAGCGCGCTGTGCTATGTTTGCATCTGCTATATCAACTATGGGGTTTACGTTAGATGAACGGATATACCCGTTAGCATCAGCGTCGGGGTGTCCCGGACGGTAGAGTCTTTCACCCAAAGTAGGGTCTTCGACCACACCGGTTAATCTTACCCCGCCCTGCTGGAAGGGAATTGTACCAACCCCGAAAACATCTTCTTTCATAGAGTTTAACAACCCGTGAAACGAAATGTCATCTGTTGCATTGAGCACGGGGATTTTTCTTACATAGTTAGGTGTGTCAAGGTTTGCAATGTTTTTGGCGTGAATTTTTATTCTTGCACCGTGTGCCTGCAAGCTTTTTTCACCTATGTTCATTGTTTCCATTAAACTCATACTGTCACCTTCTTTACTTTTTAAAAACTTTTATCCTATCTGCCCACACCGGCTGCTGTTCTCATCTCATTTATTATTGAGGACATTTTTCTTGACGCAACGGCGTACAGAATCGACATCTTTTGCATTTCCGCAATTTCATACGCGGGGTCAACACCGACATCCTGCTCTTCAACCAAACCCGAGGGGCCGAGTTTTATTGAAAGCTCTGTTTCCAGAGGGTTATTCATTGTGCCTAAATACTGGTCAAAACTGATGTCTTTTCTTACATAATTTGGTGTATCCATATTGGCAAGGTTTGTACTCAAAGCTCTTTGTCTTTGAGAAATCAAATCTAACATCAGGTTTGTTTTAATTACCGGGTCTTTTGGTGTATACATTTTTTCTGCCTTTTTGTTGCTGCTGTTTTAGTTTTTATTCATTACTGAGTAAGGTTTATTGATTTTTGATACATATCATCAATTACGTGAATAAGTCTTGTACCGGCTATCATAGAAGAGTTCAGCCTTAAAACTTCGTTAACATTGCCGATATAGTTTGCGTTAGAGCGTTCCAGACCGCCCTGTGCAATGTAGCTGTGCTCTTTTATAAGTCTTGGTTCGCCGGATTCTTCAGTGGCAATGACTTTATTATATTCTGCCTGTTTCAAGCCTTCGGGGTTTTGAAACTGAACAACGGGAATTTTGCCCAGTGTCTGATACTCGGTGTGGCCTTTTTGAATAATCATCACAGTACCGTCTTGCTTGATTCTCAGCCCTTCATGGTTAACCGGAACCTTAATGCCGTCGCCCACGAGATAACCGTCGTTTGTTACAATATAGCCGTCTTTGTCGAGTTTAAAAGAACCGTCACGGGTGTATTGCACGTCGCCGTTCGGTGAAGTTACCGGAATAAACCCCGGGCCTGTGAGGCACACATCAAGCGGGCGTTCTGTCCTCATAAATGCACCCTGCTGGTAATCATAACGGACTACGCCGTCTAAGTAACCGTTTTCGTCAAGGATTTGCTCAAACCTTACGGCTTTATATGCGTTAGTGTTAAGGTTGCCTATGTTATTTGAGATATAGCCCAATCGTTCAAATTGAATATTGGTGTTTATAATACCTCTTCTTATCAAACCTTGTAGTGTTGTCATTTACTAACCTTTCTTAACTTACTTTTGCGCCTTTTTGCCTGTGCTGTATATTTTTAGAAAAATCATGCCGCTTTTTCTTTTTTTTAAACTTTACTATGTGCTGCTGAGTGATTGTATTGCCCTTGAGAGGTTGTTGTTTTGCAGAATAAACAGCTGTCTGTTTGCCTCAAAGTTTCTTTTTACGGGAATAATCTGCAAAATTTCGCTGTTTAAAGAAACGTTTGAGTACTCATTAAACCCCTGCTTGATATTCGGGTCTAATACAGCCACCCCTTCATTTGTTACAACAGAAAGAGTTGCCACGTATTCGAGACGGTTTGTTGCTTTGTTGAATACTCTGATATCTCCGTTTGTGTAAACTTTAACATCCTCGAGTTTTTCCGGAACAATGTGCAGCCTGATAGGTGTTCCGTTATTTGAGAGAACATTTGCGTTTTCGAGGGTAAGCAGATTTCCGTCTTTGTCTATCTTAAATCGTCCGTCACGGGTCATTTTTATCCCGTCAGGGCTTTGATACTGGAAATAACCTTTATTGGCAATAGCCAAATCTAAAGGGTTGTCAGAATGCCCGATTCTGCCTATAGAGTCATCAACGGCAGTAGAAAGCGCGTGTGTTCCAATCCACTCCGCAAACGAGGAAACAACAGGGTCTTTTCTCTGGTATCCGACTTTATCGAACGAGTTGTAGTTTTCGTTTATGACACCAAAGATTTCCGTTTGAAGGTGCATGGCACGTATGCTGGTTGTTAAACCGTTTTCAAAAAAATTGATACCGCCGCGTAATGTTGTCATGATTAAGTCCTTTATCTAAACATACTTATTCATTAATGATGTCGGACAAAAAGTCAAAAAAAACACAAAAATATCTTAAAATCATCCGTTTGGAGGAAAAATTTGTTTTTTGTGAAAAGCAGCATGCCGCTGAAACGTCTCATTAAAAATTTTGCCGGGGTGAAACCCCAACCTGCAAACATTTATTATTTTAAAATGTAATTAATTCACCGTTATAGTTCATCGCACAAATGTTAAGGTTTTCATCCCAGTATATCTGACAATCAGGGAAGGTAAAGTAATCTATATTGCTCGTGGCCATAGATACCGCGGTTCTTAAGTCAAGCAGGTTTTCTTTTACCAGCCTTTTTATTATATCGCTGACAAAAGTTGTTGAACCGGCTATTGTTCCTGCTGCATCAACAGCTTTACCTTCTTTTAAGAAAATCTGTTTTGAGCAAAACTCCATATAAGAAAGGCTGCTTTCCGTAATCGGAAGTGCGTCGCTTATTAAAATTATTTTGCTTAAAGGTTTTGTTCTAAAGGTTATTTTTATCACATCTTTTTGAACATGTTTTAAATCGGCAATAAGTTCCGTATACAGATTGTCATTTTCTAAAGCGCTGACAACGGTAGAGGGCTCTTTGTGCGAAAATGTTCCCATTGCATTATAAAGATGTGTTACCTGATTTACATGGCTCAGGTCAGTTGCAAGACAGTGTCCGGCAGAAACCCTTACCCCTTTTGATTTCAAATATTTGCAGAGCAAATAGTCTTTATCCAGCTCAGGCGCAAGCGTTACGATTTTTATAACGTCGTCTTCAAGCAGTTTATAATTTTCAACTGACGGTTCAAGAAGCTGGTTTGCATTATGAATTCCCTTTTTTAACGGGTTCAAAAAACAGGCCTCAAGATGAACCCCCATGATTTTTGCCATGGGTTCAAGGGTTTCTGTTTGTATTTTTATTGCGTTTTTTATTTCTTCAATCTGTATTTTTAAATTTTCTACGGAATCCGTGGCGAGTGTAGGGAAAAAAGCGCATACACCGCGGCGCATAATTTTTTTTGAAAATTCAATAAAACCATCCGCTGCACATTTTGCAAAATCAATACCAAAGCCCCCATGAATATGTTGTTCAATGAGGGCTTTTGTTATAACTAAATTATCTACAGATTTGTTGTTATACATATATAATTCTACCTGAAAAGCTATTCAAGTATTATTATATGAGTTTTTCCAAATCTTTCAATAGTCTTTCGTGTTTTTTAGCGTATTGAGAGCCTCTTGCTTCAATAGCCATTTTCAAGATTAACGGCATATTAAGAGCAAGCCCGCCCGGGTTCAGGTTCTGCGCATACACTTCTTCGTAATTATCGGGAAGTCTCAAAGACCAGTTTTGATCCCCCGAGGTACCGGGTGTATTGTAGGTGCTTTTGATTCCGAAAAAGTCTGTGAAAAATACCTGAATATTTTCAGCTTTTGATGCAAAAATCTCTGCTAATTTTACATTCATCAAAGCTTTTGCGTCAGTAGTAAGCTTAACAATAAGGTCATCTCTTTCTTTGCCCTGCAGCTCTGAATACATATCATCAACAAGGTTCAATACGTTGAGATAGCCTTCGTGGGTATTAATCATCTTGTCCGCCCACATAGAAATAGGCTCGTTGTCGTGCGTGCCGACCATTGCCCAGCTTCTCGGAACAATATTGCAGCATCTGTAAGGGTGCTCGGGTTTGTCATGTTTAACAAACTGGGTCAATCTCATCCCCTGAAGGTCGTACTCTTTCATAACCGATTCTACAGGGAAGGTAAGAGTTCCGAGGTCTTCGCAAACAATGGCGTCTTTGTTCAAACCTTCTTCTTTTGCTGCGGCAATAACAATTTTTTCTATCATTGCGCCGTATTTTTTGATTTGTTCTTTAGTTAATTTTTTCACTCTTTTTTCTTTGTCAGACCCGAGTTCAAAATTCAAATCATCCATTGTTGCTATTGCGTATTGCGCAAGTTCAGGGTGTTCCGGTGAAGAATACAATCTTCCGGCGCCCTGTTCGGGCATTGGTTTTTGACCGGCTTTGTATACCCACGGGTCAATAAGACCTACAATGTGGTCAATTCTCACACCGCCCGGGTTTTCTTTGAACATTTTTTTATAAAGCTGTTTTAAGAGTTTGCCTGCCTCGCCTAAAGAACCGTCTTCGTTAAACATTTTTTTAGGGTCAACAACAGGGAATCCCCATGCCTGTCCGTCTTTTGAAAAATAATCCGGAGGACATCCGAGCATCCAGCCTTCTAAAAACAGTGACTGATAAGCCCAGCAATCTCTGTCAGAGAATGCAACCTGTCTGTCTGCGATGAGTTTTAAATCATGTTTTAATGCATATTTTTTTGTCTGCTCGTTTTGTTTTGCTGCAACATACTGGCAGAAGGCATAATAGTTAATTTCATCCGCATATTTAAGTCTGATTTCTTTTTCTCTTAAAAATACGGCTTTCTTTTCATCTTCTGTTTTGGGGTTGAAAAGATTTCTGTCAACAGAACTGTTCCACAGCGGCCAGTAGTCGTTGTTGTTTTCTATTGCAAGCGCCTCATACAATGCATCTTTTGAAAGCCAGAAATCATTTTCTTCTTTAAACTTTTCAAACTCTTTATTGAGTTTGTGGCTGTTAAGCTGTTTAAAGTTTGCATAAGCCTCTCTTAAAGCTTCATCCTGAGCTTTTACAATGTAAGAGTAAGCTGTTTTGTTGATATTTTTATTAGGGTTTTCATCGCATATCCTGTTATATGTTTGAAGAGAAAGAATATTTCCCCAATCTTTTGTAGTCAACTGTTCAAGATCAATAAATAAAGGGTTTATTGAAAAAATAGTGCCTGTGTAAGGCGAAGAGTCGCATGCCTTAGTTTTTCCCTGAGGCCCGAGCTGGATTGCGTTGAAAAGTCCGGACGCAAAATCCATAAGATTTTTACCTGCATGTGAATTTGGAGTTCCAAAACCGGTGTTTTGTCCGGGGATAGCAGGAAAGCTGTTGCCATGGATAATCAGTGCAAAATTTTTCTTGCCCAGTTCTTTTAACGCTTTGCGGCAAATCTTTTTTATCTTTTTTGTGTCTTTGTCTGTTTTGTTTTCACAACAACAAATCATAAATTATTACCCCTTCTTTGACTACCATAATATTTTGTTTGTATTAATCGTAACACTTAGTATATTTTTTTTATATAGTCAGGGTGCATAAATTATAACTGTTTTTACATTTCTTAACTAAAATTATCAAAAATACAATATTGTCAGAGCACAGCCTTGCCTGTCAGCGTGGGAATCATAACCAGATATGCATGGATTGTGTTAATTTCATATAGTCAACTGACCCCGATAACTTATTGAACGGGTGCATAAAACAAGTTCAACTATCATATTATAACCCGGGCACCCGCAACAAGTACATGGGGTCACTTCCGTAAACCTGATGATTTATGCGACCTCGCTACCTCTCGTAAATATGCCTGTGGCATATTTACTCGGCAGAGTGTGTACCACTCCTAGCCTGAGATGTTGGCGAGTTTACGAGCCATACATATCAGGATGCCCTTCGGGTACAAGCGAGGTCCCTCTCAGACAGTTTCCATAAAAACGTAACAAACGAGTAGGACATTATCAAAAACTGTTAGTCCGCAGGGTGCAATTTATTACCCAAAAACTTGACATTTAGTCAACTCAAAACGGAGTCCTTGCAGCACAAAAGAAAAGAAATGAACATAAAGAAAAAATAAAAAACAAAGATTTTTGCTTTATGTTCCACCCATTCTTTGACGCAAAGAACGGGTGGAGCCCAAGAAACTTTCCGACCTGCTGTTACGTTCATACAGAAAGTAACACAAACCTGTGCTCGGCAACTCGGCACGTAAAAATTGCAAAAGTACAAAGATTAATTTGGTTCAAATAATTTCCCGTGCCTCAAACAAACCTCGCTCGTCGTTGTTTGTGTAACTTTCTGTAACTCACTCCACAAAGGTCGGATTTTTTTGTGAATATGCTGTCAGTTGTAGAGTTGGCAAAGCTTAAATTCCCCCTCTCCCACTGGGAGCGAATTTCCGGACGGGTGAAACCCGGGGAGCGAGACACGAAGTGAGCAGAAGTGAAACGTCAGCGAACGACAGTGTCGAGCGTGAAGGAAATTCAAGACAGAGGGCCGGGGTGAGGGGGCACAGACATGCGTGCCAGCCGTAAAGTGCAATTTATTACCCCAAATCTCTATTTGAAATATTTACAAAAAAGTCTTTGCGCCTGATAAAAGCGCAAAGACTCTATAACATTACATATTTATTAATATTTTTCAAGATATTCTTTTGTTTCCCATGGTGACACATCTGTTCTGTATCTGTCCCACTCAATTTCTTTTGCCGTAACAAATTCATTAAATATATGCTCGCCTAACGCCTGTCTGACAATTTTACTTTTTTTCATCAATGCCAGAGCCTCATTCAAGCTGCCGGGAAGTGAATCTATATGGCTGCGTTTTCTTTCTTTAGCACTCATCTCGTAGATGTTTTCTTCTGTTTGCAGCGGCGGTTTAATCTGGTTTTTAACCCCTTCCATTGCAACGGTTATAAGCACTGCCATAACTAAATACGGGTTGCAGGAACAATCCGGCGACCTGAGCTCGATTCTTGTTGCGTTGCCTCTTTTTGCCGGAACTCTTATAAGCGCGCTTCTGTTAGATAATGACCATGCTATGTAAACAGGGGCTTCATATCCCGGAACAAGTCTTTTGTAGCTGTTGACGGTAGGGTTAGTAACTGCCGTAAAATCTTTTACGTTTTCAATTATTGCACCGATTGTATAAAGAGCCTCTTTTGACAGTTGATAAGCAGAATCTTCACTATAAAAAGCATTTTTATTTTCTTTAACATTGTAAAGAGAAATATTACAGTGCATACCCGAGCCGTTAATTCCGAAAATAGGTTTCGGCATAAATGTCGCATGCAGTCCGTTTTTATCTGCACAGGCTTTAACAGCGTATTTGAAAGTAACAATATTGTCAGCAGCTGTTAAAGCATCAGCGTATTTAAAATCTATTTCGTGCTGACCGCGTGCAGCCTCATGGTGGCTTGCTTCTATTTCAAAACCGAGTCCTTCGAGGTTGTCTACGATTTCAGCCCTTATGTCCTCACCTTTGTCATCAGGGCCGACGTCATAATACCCTGCGGCATCATGTGTTGATGTGGTGGGCATTCCGTTTTCGTCTTTTTTAAATAAAAAGAACTCTACCTCGGGGCCAACGTTCATGACAAAACCCATTTCTTCAGCCTGTTTAATTACTCTTTTTAAATTGCATCTCGGGCATCCTTCAAACGGGGTTCCGTCAGAATTGTAAATATCACAAATTATTCTGGCAACATTCCACTCACCCTCTTTGCATCTCCACGGAAGAATAGCAAATGTTGACCTGTCCGGATGAAAACACATGTCAGAGGTTTCTATGCTTCTGAATCCTTTGATTGATGAGCCGTCAAGCATAAGTTCGTTATTCAATATTTTATCAATCTGTCCTGCCGGCACAGCAAGGTTTTTTACCATCCCGTTTATGTCGACAAACTGCAGCCTTATAAATTTTACGTTGTTTTCAACAATAAGCTTTTTTATTTCCTCTTTTGACAACTCAACCCCCGGTTTGGGTATATAGGTACTCATAGCATACTCCTTTGTTTCGTAGTGTTATCTCTCTTTTTACTTTTTAATTATGATGAAATTTGAGATTTTATGCAATAAAATCTTTTGATAATGCTATATAAAGTTTTTTTAAGAATTTAAAAGGTTGATATTTACCAGACAAAAAAACAGAATTTAATAATATTTTATGATATAAAATTAAAATTTTTATGATGATCGGGCGTTTGTGTTTATAAAATTATGACATATTTCAAAGTAATAATATATTTTAAAAATCTTTGCAATTAATCGGCGAAATTGATATATTATAATAACTTATTTTTAGGAAATGTAAGATGTTGACAATAGACAAAATAATAAAAGCAGCGGAAACCTTAAAACCCGTAATAAGAAAAACGGATTTAATCTATTCACCCTCATTGTCCAAAGACAACGAGATATATTTAAAGTCCGAAAATTTGCAAATCACGGGCTCTTTCAAAGTCAGAGGGGCATATGTAAAAATTGCGGGGTTGTCACAGGAACAAAAACAAAAAGGGATAATCGCCTGTTCAGCAGGAAATCATGCCCAGGGGGTAGCGCTTTCCGCACAAAAAAGCGGTATAGAATCGACTATTTTTATACCCAGTACAGCCCCCATCTCTAAAATAGAGGCGACAAAAAAACTCGGGGCAAACATAAATCTTGTAGACGGGGTATACGATGACGCTTATAACGAGGCAGTAAAATTCCAAAAAGAAACAGGCGCCGAGTTTATACATCCTTTTGACGACGAGGATGTAATAGCAGGTCAGGGTACGATAGCGCTGGAGATAATAGAACAACTTCCCGATGTTGATGCTGTTATAGTGCCGATAGGCGGCGGCGGACTGATTTCAGGCATTGCATACACAATAAAAATGCTAAAACCGGATTGTAAAGTCTACGGTGTGCAGGCTGCAGGCGCAGGCAGTATGTATAATTCCATTGAAAAAAACGAACGTATAGAACTGCCCTCAGTCTCAACTTTTGCTGACGGTACTGCGGTAAAAATGCCGGGGGAACACACTTTTGAATATTGCAAAAAATACGTTGACGAAATTGTTACTGTCTCTGACGATGAAACGGCTACAGCGGTTTTATCTTTGATAGAATCACAAAAACTTATAGCAGAAGGCGCAGGTGCGCTGAGTGTTGCCGCTGCTATCTTTAAAAAACTTCCTCTTGAAGGCAAAAAAGTTGTCTGTGTTGTATCGGGCGGGAATATTGATGTGAATATTCTTTCCCGTGTTATAAACAGAGGTTTGTTAAAATCAGGCAGAATAGCAGATTTGACAATAGAAATGCTTGACAAACCCGGACAGTTAAAAGAGGTCTCGCGCATTATTGCCGATTTAGGTGCAAATGTTATAAGGGTAAGACACAATCAAGGCGGAGAAAACACGGATATCAACGACTGCTACCTTAAAATAACAATGGAAACCCGAAACCTCAGACATTTGTGCGAAATCAAACACGCGCTGACATCAGCCGGCTACAAACTGACATCAGACAAGTAAACAAAGGAACATAATATGAAACAAATAATTTACACAAATGAAGCTCCGGAACCTGTAGGCCCGTATTCACAGGCTATTCTCGCCGGTGACACTTTATATTGCTCCGGTCAAATTGCTATTGACCCGAAAACAGGACTTCTTGCGCAAGAAAACATAACAGTTCAGACAAATTTATGTATGGAAAATGTAAAAAGTGTGTTAAAAGCCGCAAACATGAATTTGGAAAACGTTGTGAAAACCTCATGTTTTTTGAAAAACATGGAGGATTTTTCAGAATTTAACAAAGTTTATTCACAATATTTTCAAACAAACAAACCTGCACGCTCCTGCGTTGCGGTAAAAGAACTGCCTAAAGGCGCTCTTGTTGAAATTGAAGTTGTGGCTGTAAATAAACCCTAGCCGGCAGTCAACATGGTGCAATTTATTGCCCGAATCTCTACTCCACCTGAAAATTACCAAAATTATTTAATATACTTTTGCAGGAGCAATTTTTTCAGCGCTCTTGCATTTACTGCTTCCGGTTCTATTTCAAGAAGTTTATCTAAATGTTTTAAAGCTTCGGTATAATTACCCAGTTTTTTATGAGCCGCAGCAAGTGCATACATTGCATCAATAAACTTTGCATCAAGCTCAAGTGCTTTTTCTAAATCTTTGACTGCTTGATTAACATCCGGATTTTCAATATCTTTTCTTGTTAATATTATCCTTGCCCGGTTGTAATAAGCATCTGTCATTTTTTCGTTAAACTGCAAAGCTTTTGTGTAGTCAGTCATTGCGTCATCATAATTTCCAAGCGCATGATTTGCCACGGCTCTGAAAAAATAAGGGATTTCCCAATCGTTTTTGAGTTCCAAAGATTTGTTGATACTGTCTATACCGTCTTTAAATCTGCCGGCATGTATCTCATCAATACCTTTATCAAGAAAAGTTTTGTAATCAGACATATGTTTTCACCATTATTTCATATAGTCAACTGACCCCGATAACTTATTGAACTGGTGCATAAAACAAGTTCAACTATCATATTATAACCCGGGCACCAGCAACAAGTACATAGGGTCACTTGCGTAAACCTGATGATTTATGCGACCTCGCTACCTCTCGTAAATATACCGCCGGAATATTTACCCGGCAGAATGTGTACCGCTCCCGGCCTGAGATAAGAACTCTAAAAAATGATTAAGTATAATTTTTTAGAGGTAGGCTAAGAGAAAAACAAAGTTTTTCCGTGCCGTATAAAAATTACGAGCCATACATATCAGGATGCCCTTCGGGTACAAGCGAGGTACCACTCTGGCAGTTTAATAAAAAAGAGCCTTTACGGCTCTTTTTTATTAATGGTGGAGGTTAGGAGATTCGAACTCCTGACCCTCTGCGTGCAAAGCAGATGC
>CALUQS010000107.1 GCA_944322975.1 Candidatus Gastranaerophilales bacterium | reverse complement strand
TCGTAAATATGCCACTGGCATATTTACTCGGCAGAGTGTGTACCACTCCTAGCCTGAGATGTTGGCGAGTTTACGAGCCATACATATCAGGATGCCCTAGGGTACAAGCGAGGTCCCACTCAGACATTTTCATAAGGTTTTGTTATGCATTCGGGCAGGCGTCTGTACATTTTATTTGTCTTTGTATCAACCGCAACGCAGGTGACCGTGGCAACTATATTTATAACACCCGTATCTTTGTTTTTTAATGTCTGTTTAAAAACAATTGCGCTCGGGCGCAGCTGTTCAATTTCCGTTGTCAAAATAAGGTTGTCATCCAGTCTTGCCGAGACCTTATACTTAACATTAAGTTCCACAACAGGCAGCACGCAGCCGTCTTCTTGCATTTGTTTTAAATCAAGCCCGAGGACTTTATCCGTAAACTCGATTCTTCCGGCCTCAAGCCATCTTAAATATGCCCCGTGCCATACAACACCGTAAGCATCTGTATCTGCGTAATAAACTCTTATTTCATCATTATGCCGCATATTTAAAAACCTTTTATTTAAGAATCAAACAGCCCTTGAATTTTATCCTGAATCTCCTGCGGGTCAAGTTCGTTTGTTACATTGTTTAAATCCATTGCAACCTGATAAAGTTTTGCCGCCTCTACCTTGTCGCCTTTAATTGCAACTGAACGTCCGAGGTTGTAATGAGCAAGAGCATAGTTAGGATTAAATTTTATTGCTTTTTCAAACAGTTCTATGGCGTGCTGAACCCTGCCTAAATCATCAAGATAAATTACGCCTAAATTGTTGTAAGCTATATCATAGGTCGGGTCGTATTTGATAGAAAGCTCATATTCTTTAATCGCCTCATCTATATCACCTTTGCCCCAGTGCAAAAAGCCGAGGTTACAATGAATTTTTGCATTTGTCGGATCAATTTCAAGCGCGCGTCTGTATACAGTCAGGGCATTGTTGTACTCCTGTTTATCGTAAAACGCACTGCCCAGATTGATAAAAATATCAATATCCGTCGGGGTAAGCAAATATGCGCTGTGATAGGCGCTGATTGCCGCATCGGTGTTTTTTTCAGCCTCCTGAAAAACATACCCGAGCGTTTGTGCAATAATACTTGTCCATTCAGGACGCGGGTTTAGAGTAATTGCGTTTTGATAATAAGAAATTGCTGCTTTGGTTTCACCTTTTAAGTACAAAATATTGGCAAGATTGCTGTAAAACTCTGCCGCATTAGGTTGTATTTCAATAAGTTTTAAATACGATTCCACAGCACTGTCGAGGTCTCCGAGTTCTTCATAAACAGCGCACAAAGAACGGTATGCGGTTATATTAAGGCTGTCAACAATGATTGCCATTTTATATTCCAAAATAGCATCCTCATATCTGCCCATTGCCCTGTATATATCACCTAAAAGGCAGTACAACAGAATAAACCCCGGAGCTTTTTCAAGAGCTTCTTTATAAAGGTCAACCGCCTCATTAATGTTATTTCTTGCAACCAGCAGCCAGCCTTGCATAAGCATAGGCATAAACTGCAAATATGAAATCATTTTTATAACACTTCTTATTGCAAATTTGTCGAACGGAAGTGTAAGCAAAGAAAGCAAAAATTCTTTTTGTCTGAGCAATGTAACCTTAAAGTTTTTGACAGACATTACACGATAAAGGTTATACCTCAAATAGTGTGCGCGTGATGATGCAAGAGGTTTAGCCTCTATAGCTTTTTGTGTAAAGTCCATTGCGTCGGGGAAATGAGCTTTTCTTGTGTGACAGCATGCCAGAAGATAGTATGCATTAGCATTTTTAGGATTTTTTTCTACGGCAAGGTTAAAATAGTTAATAGCCTTGTCTATTTCGTTTTTGTAATAAAACGCCATGCCGATTTTAAAATATATTGAATCAGAATCAATATAAGACTCTAAGGCTCTTTGATATTCTGTGATAGCTTCATCAATATACTGACGCGCCTGATGGATATCAAGATGCCAGGCAATATATAAATCTCCCAGTTTGATGTGCAAGTCTGCGTTTGTAGGGTCATTAGCAAGCTCTATCTGACATTTTTCAATAGCACGCTGCAGATTAGATGTTGATTTATAATCTTTGTCTTTTTTTGCTCTGTCTTTATATTGCAATAGTCTGAACATGGTTGCTCTAATTATTTTACTCTTTACTTAATATTAAAATACTTATCATATTTTTGCAAATCTTTGCATATCTTCAAAAACCCCTTTTATTGCTTGATTAAAGACACAAAACAGAACCTGCAAACGTTTTGTCATGGTTTTTACAAATAATAGGGTGCAATAAATTGCACCCTGCTGACTGAGTGGTTAACGGGTTTTTGAACCATACATATCAGGATTCACACTCAGACATTCTTATTCAATACTGCTTTTATCTGTTCAACAATATTTCCTGTTGCATCTGTTTTAACAAGAGCCTTTGCATTATTTTGCAGCTCTATCATTTTTTGCGTATTGTTGATTAGCTCTTCAAGTTTTTCCGTAAAGGATTCTACGGTGCAATCTGTGTCATCAAGGTATAAAGAGGCACCGAGTTCCTCCATCTCTTTTGCATTTTTTCTCTGGTGGTCTGCTGCTGCATAAGGATACGGAATCAATATTGAAGCCAGACCTGATACGCAAATTTCGGAAATGCTTAAAGAACCTGCTCTTGATACCGCTATATCAGAGGCAATCATTGGCAGATACATCTTTTTAAAGTACGGTCTTATTATGTACTGGGAATTTTCAGTAAATTCCGGATAGATTTTTTTCAACTCTTTAATTGTCTCATCATAATTTTTAAGACCTGTCTGGTGAATAATTTGAATATCATATTTTTTAAACAGATTTTTTATACTGTTAACAAGAACGGTGTTTATCTTTTTAGCCCCCTGTGAACCTCCCATAACCATGATAGTGAGTTTGTCTTTAAGATTCCAGGTTTGTCTTGCGTGGTATCTGTCAACAGTAGAAAATTCTTCTCGTACAGGGTTGCCGTTATAGTGGATTTTATCGGATTTAATATCGTCTTTAGCGCTTTCAAAAGCAACGGATATAGAACTTGCATACGGTGCAATAACTTTTGTCACTTTACCGGCAATTGCGTCGCACTCATGAATTACAACGGGGGTTCTTGTTAAAACACCTGCAAAAAGCATAGGAGCGCTCACATATCCGCCTGTTCCGAATATTAAAGACGGCTTATATTTAAGAATATAACCGATTGATTTTCCGGTTGCCAGCATTAGTTTAAAACCCCATTTGATAAAGTCTAAACTAATTGTCTTTGGCATAGAAGTTATTGAAACAGGCAAAAAGTCAAAGACTTTTTCATCTGCTATTTTCTTTTCTAAGTTGTCAGGATTTCCTACATAGTAGACTTTTTCCGTATCGGGTTCTTTTTGCAAAGCATTGCCCACAGCAACAGCAGGGTAAATATGTCCGCCTGTGCCGCCGCCTGTTACAAAGTAAACTCTCTTTTTGTTATCAATAGTTTCGCTCATAATTTTTTATCCTTTTTATCCTCTTTTTTGAAATATTTAACAAAATTCCTACCATACATAAAGAAACTACCAGTGATGTACCGCCATAGCTGATAAACGGAAGAGGTACACCTGTTGCAGGTATAAGTGAACTCGAAACACTCATGTTAATAAATGCCTGCAAACCAATAGATAATGTAATACCTACTGCCAGAAGTTTGCCGTACATGTCATTAGCTCTTGAGGCTATAATAATACCTCTGTGTATAAATGTCCAGAACAAACCTATAATCAAAAGGCAGCCTAAAAATCCGAGCTCTTCGGCAATTACCGCAAAAATAAAGTCAGTGTGTCCTTCAGGCAGCCATGCCAGTTTTTGTTTTGAGTTTCCGTAACCGACTCCCCAAAAACCGCCGGCCGCAAAGGCAAGCAGTGACTGAATAATGTTATATCCTGCTCCGTAAGGGTCGGAATTCGGATTGAGCCATATTTGTATACGCTGCATTTGATATCCGTGCAAAAGTTTGTGTCCGAACATCATAAATCCGCCGGCTATTGTACCGACAAGCCCCAGTCCGGCCGCTATCATATATTTTATAGAGCCTGCTACGCTCAAATACATAACGCTCGAAATCAAAAACAAAAGCACTACCATAGAAAGGTTAGGCTGTTTAAAAACAAGGAACACCATTATCAAAATCGGGATAAAGTACCTTGTCCATTTTGTTGTATCAAAAAGATTTCCGTTTCGATAAAATGCATTGGCAAGCAGCAATATAACCGCAAGTTTTGTCATTTCGGAAGGCTGAAACTGTATCGGACCCAGCATAATCCATCGTCGTGCACCGTTAACAATTACGCCCAGCGGAGTAAAATCAACAAGCGCAAGCATAATAATAACAAACCACGCAAACGGTACAGCCCAGTCTTTTAGCTTTTTGTAATCAACCTTCATAAAATATTTCAGCCCGAAAAATCCGACAACCAGATATGCAAACTGTTTTATAGCAAACGATGCCGGGTTTTGCCCCATATCCATTGCTTTTGGCGCACCTGCCGAAAACGTAGCCATCAGTCCTATTACAACAAGAAAAGCTACTACCACCATAAGGGTTCTGTCTGCTGAAGACAGCACAATATTTTCCGCAGGTTCCGTATTGTCATATGCGGTTAAATTATTATTATCATTATGTCTATTTTTTCGATAAGGCATATTCTTTGAATACCTTTCCACGTTCTTCGTACCCTGAGAACATATCATAGCTTGAACATGCCGGTGATAATAAAATTACCTCATCAGGCAGTTCAAAGGCTTTGTCTACACCGTCTTGAAAACTTCCGGATATCATAACTATATTATCATATCCGTTTTTTCTGAGTTCAGATTCAAAACGGTCTTTTGCCAGACCTAGCAATACTACGTGGCTGACATATTTTTTTACTGTTTCACAAAATTCTGTTAAGTCTGTATTCTTATCGGTTCCGCCTGCAATAAGGGTAACGGTTCTGCCGCCGAAGGATTTTAGTGCAACTATTGCAGCCTCGGGGTTTGTAGCTTTTGAGTCATTGTAGACATCTTTTCCCGATATATTTGCAACAAACTCGCATCTGTGCTCAGGTGCTTTAAAATCTTTTATTGCCTCTGTTATCTTTTGGGTTTCAACCCCGACAAGTTTTGCGCATATCAAAGAAGCCATTATGTTTTGGTAATTGTGATTACCCACAAGCGTAACATCCTGTATATCAATAATTTTTTCTTCTTCGCCTTTTTGATTTTTAAAATATATTGCATTGTCTTTTATATAAGAACAGTTGTTTGGCATTTCTTTGCCGAAGAAATATTTTTCTCCGTTGTAATTTTTACCGAATTCAAAAACCTTTTCATCTTCCGCGTTAAAAACGGCAAAGCCCGGTCTTTTATTTGAGGAAAACAAAGAAGCTTTTGCTTCAAAATACTTATCCAATCCGCCGTGCCAGTCTATATGATCGGGCGTAAAGTTCATCCACACTGCAATTTGCGGACGAAAACCCGGGCTGTAGGTAAGCTGAAAAGAACTTACCTCGCAGACAAAATAATCAACATCTTTGCTGTTATCCAGCAAGGAACAGGGCGGAATCCCTATATTTCCGCATTTTTGGGCTTTATACTGCTTATTTATTATAAAATTTGTCAGTTCTGTTGTTGTTGTTTTTCCGTTTGTGCCGGTTATTGCAATAAAAGGAATTTGGGTTTCAAGATAAGCAAGTTCGATTTCACTTATGACCTGTATGTTTTTTTCTTTCAGTTTTTGCATAAGTTCTGATTTTGGAGGAATACCGGGGCTTGTCACGGCAAGATAGACATCTTGCATAAATTCATCGGAATGGACGCCGAATTCTGTTTTTATACCCTGTTCGTCGAGTTCTTTAACGGTTTGTTCATCTTTAGCCTCAAGCGGTTTTTTTTCTGTAATAAAACAGTCTGCACCGTGAGAATTAAGGTATTTTGCGGCAGCTATACCGCTTTTTGACAACCCGAGTATTAAAACTTTTTTATCAAACCATTTTCTTTTCATTTTTTATCCTATCTGTTTAAATACCAGAACAAAACAACTGCACCGCTGCAAAAGATAAAGTTAACAAGCGTAAAGACTTTAACTATAGTAACTTCTTTCCAGCCGCATAATTCAAAATGATGATGTATAGGACTCATTTTGAATATTCGTTTGTCTGTAAGTTTAAAGCTTGTTACCTGTATCATAACAGACAGTGTTTCTATTAAAAATATTATACCTATCGGAATAAGCCACAATTCAAACTTGCCCATAACGGCAATAGTCCCCAGTACTCCGCCTAAAGCAAGAGAACCTGTATCACCCATAAACACCCTGGCAGGGTGTTTGTTAAAATACAAAAATCCTAAACAAGCACCGGCAACGGAAGCACATATAATTGCAATATCGATATTCCCCATAATAAGGTTAATTATGGCAAGCGCTGCTGTTGATACAACCATGTTAGACGCAGCAAGTCCGTCTAACCCGTCTGTTAAATTTACTGCGTTAGATACTCCGGTGATAAGAAAAATTCCGAAAACAGGATATAAATAACCGAGATTCAAGGTATATTCACCGAAAGTCAAAAATGTTCTTCCGCTGATTGTAACAAACATCACCGGCAGACAGGCTATTGCTATTTGCAAAATAAGTTTGCCTCTGGCGCTCAGCCCTTTATTTGCGTGGTGTTCAAATTTTTGAGAATCGTCTTGAAAACCGGCAAACATATAAAATATAAAAGTTATCAAAAGCAAAAAAGCGCCTGTTGAAGTTTTTTCCGCCATAAATAATGATACAACTGCGGCAACAACTGCGGCACTGACAAGAAACACACCGCCTGTCGTGGGAGTTCCGCCTTTTTGTGCATGAGATTCAGGAGCTTCTTCCCTTATATATTGTCCGAGTGTTTTCTTTTTTAAAAAATCAATATACGGCACGCCTAAAAGCAAAGATAAAACAAATGCTACAAGTGCGGCTACTATTGCTAATATCATTTTTGATTTAACTCCTTGATTATTTCTTCAAATTTCATTGAGCGGGAGGCTTTAAAAAGTATAGTTGTACCTTTTTCAATATTTTCAAGAATATAACCGGCAACACCTTCGCTGTTTTTAAAGCTTACTGATTTATGTCGGGTATTGCTCGCTATATATTTTGCCAGTTCGCCTACGGTAATAAGTTTAACATCATCAAAATTGTTTAAAAATACACCTATATTTTTATGATACTCTTTTTCGTTTTCGCCGAGCTCTTTCATATCACCGAGAACAAGCAATTCAGGCGGCTTTTGAGTGGTGAGAAAAGTTGAAACAGCAGCTTTTAATGACTCGGGATTAGAGTTATAGCTGTCATTTATGATTTTATATCCGGAAATTTCTTCTATCTGCCATCTGTTTTCTATGGGGCGGTATTCTCTTAATCCCTGCGCTATTTTATCTTCACTGATACCTGTTTTTAAACCGGCATTAATCACAAATAGTGCGTTTTGTATATTATGCAGCCCTTCTATATTCAACTCGTAGGTGTAATTTTTATACGTAAAAGTGCTGGAATTTGTATTTAGTTTTATATCTTTAAGCTCTGGAGAATTTAGCCCTACGTATAAGGTTTGTCCGCTAAAATCATTGGTTTGCCTTATCAATTCAGTATCATGTGCAATTAAAAGACCTTCTTTATTCAGATATTTTGAAATTTCGCATTTTGCTTTTGCTATGTTTTTTTCCGAGCCTAATCTTCCTATATGTGCGGTGCCAGTGTTGGCAATTATTGCAATATCAGGTTTAGAATATTTTGAAAGAAGTTCTATTTCTCCAAATCCTCTCATTCCCATTTCTAAAACAAGAATTTGAGTATCTTCAGGCATAGACAAAAGTGTCTGGCACAATCCTATTTCGTTATTATGGTTAAGCGGTGATTTATGGGTTTTATAAGCCTGTTTTGCAACGGATGCCATCATTTCTTTTGTGGTTGTTTTGCCGGAACTGCCTGTTATTGCTATAGTAATCGGCTTTACTTTTTCTTTGTAATACAAAGCAAGTTTTAAATAAGCATCAAGAGTATTTTTTACATAAAGCACAAATTCCGCCTGCGGGAACACAAGAGATTTATCGCTTGTAAAATACCCTCCGGCGCCTTTTTTCAGCGCATCTTGAATAAAGTTATGCCCGTCAAATTTTTCCCCTATTAACGGCAAATAAACGTTAGTGTCATTAATATTTCGTGAATCCGTAGAAATACTAAAAGCGGAGGAAGTATTGCCGCTGTGCAGCACTTCTGCTTCCGTAACTTTAACTAACTCATCGTATGTAAACTTCATGAACCCACCTTGCTCACACATAGAAAAAATCCGTTTTTCCGTTTTCAATTAAAAATTTTACTAAAAAAACGGGTCAAATACAATTTGAAATTTGAATAAAACATAAATTTGAAGGATGTGTGGGTTAATTGTCCACTTTTTGGGGGACACTTCACCCGAGTCAGTCAGTAGGGTGATTTTAAACATAATACAAGAGGGCTAATGCCCTCTTGTATTAGAGTTTTGCTCCTGTAGAGTTTGCTATACAGCAAACTCCTACGTCGCTGTCGTCCAGTTTCAAAATACCGGCAAAACTTCTCGTTTTGACCGGTATTTTTCACATCCGTATGCTTTTGAGTAAA
>CALUQS010000106.1 GCA_944322975.1 Candidatus Gastranaerophilales bacterium | reverse complement strand
TTCTTCATAATATACACCCTGCATGTCAGGAACTTCATCCGTCCAATAACCTTTTGCGTCAAGAGGTGAAAGGACTCCGATATTGTATTTCTGGCAGACTTCCCAGTCTTCAAGACCGTGCCCCGGAGCAGTGTGTACACAACCGGTACCTGCGTCTAACGTAACGTGGTCACCCAGCAGTATTGGAGAATATCTTTCATAAAGCGGATGGATTGTCCTCATGTTTTCAAGGTCGCTGCCTTTTATTGAGCCGAGGATTTTTATGTCTTTTTCTTCAAATTCGTTGTCTTTAATAAACGCGTCAACAAGGTCTGAAGCAATAACAAAAATATCACCGAAATAATTGACAAGTGAGTATTCAAATCTTGAGTTAAGACATATAGCAAGGTTTGAAGGAATTGTCCATGGAGTAGTTGTCCAGATTACCGCATATATAGGGTCTTGAGTATCTATGCCGGCAAGTTCTTTTATTTTATTCTGCGCGTTTTCTTCAAACTCAAATTTTACATAAATCGCTGTTGAGGTGTGATCAGCGTATTCAACCTCCGCTTCTGCAAGAGCAGTTTCGCATTGAGGACACCAGTAAACAGGTTTTAAACCTTTTTCGATATAACCTTTTTCATACATTTCGCCAAATATTCTGACCTGTTCAGCCTCAACCTCAGTTGAAATTGTGATGTAAGGGTTGTCCCAGTTGCCCCAGACTCCTAAACGGCGAAAGTCTTCCTCCTGCCCTCTCAGGTTATTCATTGCAAATTCGCGGCACATTTGTCTGAGCTGGTATTTTGTAATATCACTTTTATCTTTTATTGTTTTTAATACCGCATTTTCAATAGGCAGCCCGTGTCCGTCATAACCCGGGACATAGGGTGCATAGTAGCCGCTTTGGGCTTTGTATTTTGTAACAATGTCTTTGAGAATTTTGTTTAAAGCAGTACCGATGTGGATTTTAGGAGAGCTCAAATACGGCGGGCCGTCGTGCAATACAAATTTGTTTTCGATATCTCTTTGAGCAAGGTTTTTTTCATAAATCCTTTCTATATCCCAAAAATCCTGAATTTCCAGTTCTCTTACAGGGGCGTTAGCGCGCATGGCAAGAGTTGTTCTGGGAAGATTAAGTGTGTCTTTAAACTCAAATTCTTTATTTTCTGACATTTCATATCCTCAATTCTTTATTATCCATAGTAATAATTCTATACAAAAAAGATTTAATAATCAAAGTTAATGTGCAACCAATTTTTTCGTTAATGATATAATAAAACAAAATCCAATAGAATTGAGAGGAAGTTATATGAAAATCTACATTGAAGACATTGCAAAGTACGAAGGACAAACAATAACACTTTTAGGCTGGCTTTATAACAAGCGCTCCAGCGGGAAACTCCACTTTTTACAGATGAGAGACGGAACCGGAGAAATTCAGGTTGTTGTGTTCAAAGGTAATGTCTCTGATGAAGTTTTTGAACTTTCTGATAAAATTACACAGGAATCCAGCATAGAAGTAACAGGTACGGTAAAAAAACATGACCGCTCAAAAATAGGCTACGAAATTGACGCAACAGATGTTAAAGTGATTGGCGAATCCGTTGATTATCCGATTACACCAAAAGAACACGGAACACACTTTTTGATGGAACACAGACACCTGTGGCTGCGTTCTTTAAGGCAAAAAGCTATTTTGAGAATTCGTCACAGAATTATAAAATCAGTGCGTGATTTCTTTGACAATAAAGGTTTTACGCTTGTTGACGCCCCTATTTTTACGCCTAACGCCTGCGAGGGAACTACAAACCTGTTTAAAGTAGATTACTTTGACGAAAATGCATACCTTACCCAAAGCGGTCAATTGTATATGGAAGCAGCTGCAATGGCTGTAGGCAAGGCATACTGTTTCGGCCCGACATTTCGCGCTGAAAAATCTAAAACCAGACGCCACTTAACAGAGTTCTGGATGGTAGAGCCGGAAGTTGCTTTCTTTGATATTTATGACGACATGGATTTGGCAGAAGAGTTTGTTGAATACATTGTACAAGAAGTTGTTAAAAACAACAGAGCTGATTTAGAAGTTCTTGAAAGAGATATATCAAAACTTGAAAATATAAAACGTCCGTTCCCGAGAATTTCTTATGACGAAGCTATTGAAATTCTTAAGAAAAAAGGCAATGAAACCGAATGGGGTGCTGATTTTGGCGGGGATGAAGAAACTCTGATTTCTGAGGAATTTGACAAACCTGTTATGATTCACCACTATCCGATGGCAATAAAAGCTTTCTATATGAAACAAGAAGGCAATAAAGCAGCCTGTGTGGATATGATTGCACCTGAAGGCTACGGTGAAATCATAGGCGGTGGTCAAAGAGAAGAGGATATTGACAAACTTAAAGCCAAAATTAAAGAACAGGGGCTGCCCGAGGAGGTTTTCAACTGGTATCTTGATGTAAGAAGATACGGAAGCTGCAAACATGCCGGATTCGGGCTTGGTATAGAAAGAACAGTTGCCTGGATTTGCGGTTTGCACCACGTAAGAGAAACCATCCCGTTCCCGAGATTGATGGACAGATTAAAACCGTAGTTAAGCTAAAACTTTATAACAAAATAACAATAATACCGGTTGAAAAAATTTTAACCGGTATTTTATATAGTCAACTGACTACGATAATAGCATAGAGCTTAGCCCGGCCATCTCCCGCTGAGATATTTCTAGCAAAAATTAACAAAACTTAGCTTTACATTGTTGAAATAATTAGCTTTTCACCGGTGCAGAATTCTCTTTCAATATTTTAAAAACTATGTTCGTTAACTGCCTTGC
>CALUQS010000105.1 GCA_944322975.1 Candidatus Gastranaerophilales bacterium | reverse complement strand
AAACTAAGTCTATACTATCATTTCTATCATATCTATATGATGATAACCTATCAAGACTTATATTTTCTGTAATTTTTGAAATATTTTCACTTAAAAATTGCATGACCTAATTATAGCACAGATATTTACCTCACCGCCGATAAATTATTCATCATCAGCCGGAGAATCGTCTTATTCTTTTTAATCGCTGCCGGCGGTTTTGTAATCGAGAGAATTCTCTCAAATGAAAACTTGTGTCCGCAACCAAGAAACCGTATACTGCAATGAAACGGACTGTATGGGGTAGGGTAAATGCATTGGAATAATTAAAACCTATAAAATTTATGCTGTAAAATTGTTACACTTATTATTCAATCAGTAAGAGAGTTTTCAGCTATTTTATTCCAATGTGTAGCAAAATGTGTTGCAAAAACTAAAAAAGTGACTTTTAGGAAACCTCTAAAAGTCACTTATATCAATTGGTTGCGGGAGCTGGATTTGAACCAACGACCTTCGGGTTATGAGCCCGACGAGCTACCAGACTGCTCCATCCCGCGATATTAAATTTTCAACTATCGATACTTGCTGCAGTCTGGTTCCCAGACTTACCTCTCGTTCGAAATGACATTTAGTCATTTCGCTCTCGGCAGAGTATCCCTCGTTAAATTCTCTTACATCTCATTATTAAACGCTAAAAAACAAAAATCAATACCCATGATTTTTTATTTAAAAATGTGCCATACCTACAATTATTGTAGGTATGTTTGTAGGAGCGGTATGTCCCCGGTAAATCTGGGCAAAAATTTTAGGAAACTGCCGGCGGTGATTAAAAAGAATGAGAGCATTCTCCGGCTGATGATGAAAACTTTACGGGCAGTGTGGGTATATAAGATTACAGAGAATTTATTTTAACAAAAATGTCCGCGCATACTTAAAATTAAGTATTGTTATTTTTAAAATTTTGTGTATAATTTTTATTAGCAGCATATAAAAGGTTTTTTGCTGTGATTGTTTATTTGAGCAAAAGAGTGGTTGGCTGAAGTGTTAGTCAAAAGTTTTTCTTTTGTTTAAGAAATTTTTTGTTTACTTATATATATAAAAAGCATGAGCGTTTGCAAGTTTAACTACAAATACATCAAAGACAAAGCTACACCCGGCAGTTGGAGAAGGGGCTATGAAGGTTATCAAAAGGACATAGTTCTCTCTTATGATACTAAAATAGCCGGTGTTGATGCAGTTGTAAAAGGCAACTTTAAAGATGCCTATGAAACAAGTCTTACATTTACTAAAAACGGGGTAAAAGCTGATTGCAGCTGTCCTTTAAAAGAAGAATGGTGCAAACACGCTATTGCCGTAGGCTTAAAGGTTATAGAAGATAAAGTCTATGACGAATATCTTGAACGTGTACACAAAATAAAAACCGAATACCCTGATGAATATGTTCCGCCTGTAGAAAACCCTACAGGGCGTTATGTGTTCCATTTTAATGCAAAAAGAAGACAAAACTTTTTCTCTATACTTGTCATGGATAGAGAAACAGGTAAGGTTATCAGAGATTTAGAAGCTATTTTAAGAGCAATAATAGAACTTCAAAGAACTGATAAGTCTTTTATTTTAAATGAAGAGGAAAAAGTTGATATAGCTATATTCCAGCTGCTTTTACAGCGTTCTCGTCTTGATAAAAAAGCCGGCTGGTATGATGTTCCGATAAACAAATTCGACGGTTTTTTCCAGCTGTTGTCTAAAGCGGAAGAGGTTATAGACGGCAAAACAAAAGAGCGTTTAAGATTTGACGATAAGGAATGGGAACTTGCTCTGTCAGTTAATTTTTCAATGGTTGGAAATGTATTGCTTTCTTTATCGTGGGAAAGACCCGATGGAAGCGATTCTTATCCGTTTGAAGAAATCAGATATTTTTCACGTCAACTAAAATGGGGACGGTATAAAAATGTTGTATTCCCTACAACTACACCGGTATCAGCTTTACCGCAAAGTCTGATTAAAGCCAGTTTTACCGATGTAAAAGACGCTGACGGTGCGAAATTTTTATATGAAGAACTTCCTAAACTCCAAAAGGTAATGAAAGTTACTGTATCAGAGACTATAGAAAAACTGGTGCTTGAACAAAAACCTCCGATTAACGTTGTTACTCTGGGGCTTGATTATGACGGTTCACTAAAAGCGGAACTTGAATTTGAATATGACGGAACAAGGGTGCCGTATTCAAAACATACGGAAAAAACACCTTACGTAACGATTAAAAAGCCTAAAGAAGACTTGCTCTACTGGGTAAAACGCAATCCACAGCATGAAGAGGCTGCTTATAATATGCTTTTGGCCTGCAAGTTTGCTCCTATGCAGACAAATAACCTTGCACTGGAAAAAGAAAACGCAATTGATTTTTACAACTATTATATACAACAGGCAGGCGACGGCTGGAAGTTTGAAGAAAAAGACGATATGTCTTTCTTTAAGCTCACAAAAGACCCGTTTGAGCTGTGTGCGGATATTGATTTTGCAATTGATTCTACGGACAGTTTTGAGCTTGAATTATACGGGCGTGTAGGTGAAGAAATTATTCCGTTTGATGATGTTTATGCACTTACTATTGACAACAGCAAATATGTAAGGATTAAAAATCTCGGTTTTGCCGAGGTTCCCACAATGGATATTTATTCGTTGATGAGAGCATTCAATACATTTGACGTGTACAAAAACGATGATAACAAATATATTGTAAAAACATACCGCGCCGGTTTGATTTCCGAAATGGAAAACCTCGGTGTAAAACTGAAGATGAGCAGACGGTTTAATAAATTCTGGAAACAGATTTCAACCTTCTCAACAATGGATGTTCCGAGTCTTCCAAAAGGTATTAAGGCTGATTTTCGTGAATATCAGACAAGAGGTTTCGGCTGGTTGTGGTTTTTATATCAATATGGTTTGAACGGTATACTTGCTGATGACATGGGGCTTGGAAAAACTTTGCAAGCACTTGCGTTGCTTCAAAAAGCAAAAGAAAAAAATAAAAAAGCACCCAACCTTGTTATCTGCCCGACGTCGGTTGTTTTTAACTGGGAAAATGAAATAGAAAAATTTGCCCCCGGTCTTACCTGCCTGAAACTTAGCGGAACAGAAAGAAACGACCTGTTTAAGGAAATCCCCAAGTACGATGTTATTATAACGAGTTACGCGCTTATAAGACGTGATATTGCAAAACTTAAAAAGTATGAGTTCAGATATGTTATTTTAGATGAATCTCAGAATATCAAAAATGCGGAATCCATGACCGCACAAAGCGTAAAACAGCTTAACTGTAAGCACAAACTGGCTCTTTCCGGTACACCTATAGAAAACAGGCTGGAAGAATTGTGGTCAATTTTTGACTTTTTAATGCCCGGATTTTTGTTTGATAAAAGCGAGTTTAATTACAGATATGTTACGCCGATTATGGAACGTGAAGACAAGACAGTTGAAAAACGTTTAAAATCGCAGATTTATCCGTTCATTTTACGTCGTATGAAACGAGATGTTGCAAAAGATTTGCCTGATAAAATTGAAAACGTTGCATACTGCGAACTTACACCTGAACAAAAAGATTTTTATCTTGAAGTTATGGATTCAACAAGAGAAGAACTCTTTAAATCGATTGAAGAAAAGGGAATTGAAAAAAGCAGAATGTCTATCTTCTCTGCCTTGCTGCGCTTAAGACAAATATGCTGCCATCCCAGACTTTATGACAAAGAAAACATCAAAGGAATAAAGCAATCCGGTAAATTTGAACAGCTTAAAGTAATGCTCGAAGAAATTATTGCAGAAAAACACAGGGTGCTTTTGTTCAGTCAGTTTGTTGATATGCTTGATATTATTAAAGAATGGCTGACAAAAGAAGGCATTAAGCACGAATACCTGACGGGAAGCACAAAAGACCGTCAGGAGGTTGTGGAAAGATTCAATTCTGACCCGACAATACCAATTTTCTTAATTAGCTTAAAAGCCGGTGGTACAGGGCTTAACTTAACAGGTGCAGATTATGTAATCCATTACGACCCGTGGTGGAACCCTGCTGTTGAAGATCAGGCTACTGACAGAGCTTATCGTATCGGTCAGACCAAAAAAGTGTTTGTATATAGAATGATTACCAAAGGCACAGTAGAAGAAAAAATTCAGAAGCTTAAATCAAGAAAAAGAGATCTTGTTGACAGCGTAATATCTGTTGACAGAAATATCGGCAAATCACTTACGTATGAAGATTTGAAAGACATCTTCTCACTGGATTAGTATAGCAAAAAATATTTTGTTTGTGCTTTTAAATCAAGTATGAATATAACAAATGTCATACTGTCAGTAAATAATTATACACGCATTTTAGATACCGGAAAGACTTTTAAACCGGCTTTTAAAAGAAGTGTTTCTAATGATTCTTTTGAAAACACTTCTGATAGAATTACACAAACAAAATACGGAACTATCCATTATCATAACGGAAAATTTATGTATTTTGATTTTAGCCGACCTAAGAATCTTAAGGATGCATTAAAAGCAATCAAATATGTGAATGAAAAGTATAAGCTTTCAGAATATGGTGTAGCAACTTATGATTATACTTATAAAAATTATGAACTGGCTTTTGCCAAGAAATTTGATAATATGAAATTTATAAGGTATCTTGGTTCAGGCAACACAGCAATGGCGCTTGAAAATACAGAAGGAAAGGTTTTAAAACTCTCGGCGCGTAATCAGTTTGGATTTGACAGAAAACCTGAAAAATTTGATGCCCGTGTATATGAAAACGGAACAACCGAGGATGGTTATTACTACTATATTCAGGAAAAATGCGACAGATCACGTATAAAACAGGAGCATATTGATAAAATTTCACAAATGATTGAAGATTCGGGATACAATCCTTTTGATATGTCGGAAGACCAGATAGGAATTGCCGGTGATGGGAAAGTATACCTAATAGATCCTGAATGTGCAAGAGATGATAAAGCAATCGAATTGATGGAGAAAAGGTATATACAATGGGTGTTAGAGCATGGATTGGATTTTGATTTTATATAGCCCTCAGGTAAAATGCGGGTTAATAGTATGCGAAAGCAAATTAACCGGTAAACCGCAGATGTAGGAAACTAGTATGCGTACATATGCGTAGTGAGAGGCAAAAAACATTGCAATAAAAAAGCGGACGACGAGACTCGCAACGGCAATCTAGGCGAAGAATGAGCCGTAGATAGCCGGAGTGCCGGTAATTTGCGAAAGCAAATTAACCGGTAAACCGCAGATGTAGCAAACTAGTTTGCGTACATATGTGTAGTGAGAGGCAAAAAACATTGCAGTAAAAAAGCGGACGACGAGACTCGCAACGGCAATCTAGGCGAAGAATGAGCCGTAGATAGCCGGAGTGCCGGTAATTTGCGAAAGCAAATTAACCGGTAAACCGCAGATGTAGGAAACTAGTATGCGTACATATGCGTAGTGAGAGGCAAAAAACATTGCAGTAAAAAAGCGGACGACGAGACTCGAACTCGCGACGTCAACCTTGGGAAGGTTGCATTCTACCACTGAATTACGTCCGCTTAGATATCTATACAAATATCATACCACTAAATTTTTTATTGAATAATATTTGTTTTGCCGGATTGTATATCAAACAAAATAACCCTGTGATTTACTAAATCAGGTATATAAAGCTTTGTACCCTCCAGCGCAATATCAGCAGGTGTCATACCATTTTGTATAAACACAGGCTTTTCAAGTTTAGTTTCTGTATCAATAGCAATAACTGACGAGCTGTGCCAGTCGGAAACATACACTATCTTGCCGTCGGCTGATACAGCAATTCCGTCATACAACGCAGGTGCATTGTTCAGTTTTTCTACCACGGGGCTGTTTATATCTTTTATTACATAAACAACATTTTCAGAATTTATGTTTTTGTAATCTTTGGGTATCGATGCTATATACATTGTGTTTTCATATATTGCAATCCCGTTAGGAGAAGGAACTGTAATCCATTTTTGAGGTTTAAACTTTTTGGTTTTTAAATTTATTTTATAGATTGTATCAGTGTCTGTTGCACTCACATAAAGCGTGTCGTCTTTTAAAAACAAATCATTAATTGCTTTGTCTTTAGTTGTGAATTTTATTATTTGAGGTTTTGTCTTTTTTTGCAGGTTATACACAACAATATTGGTGCTGTTGCAAATAAATAATTTGTTATTATAAACCGCCATCGCTGTAGGGTGTTTTAAATAGCCGTCAGCAGGGATAAAGGGTTTTAGTTCTTCATCTTTATAATAAAGTACATAGCCATTGGCCTCTTCTTGTGCAGATTTAAGCGTCTTAGAGCCAAAGTTTGGAATCAGCAAACCGCCGTTATAAGGTAAAACGCTTTCGTTAAATCTTATAAGTGTTTGAGCTAAAGAGGCATTTGCCGCAAAAAGCAGGGCAGTAAATACTAATACAAAATATTTTTTCATAAAATAACTCCGAACTAATTTCTATCGTGTGGTATTATAGCACAAAAGATAAATACAAAAATATTCGTCTTTTCCGGTTTTAAAATTTTTAGAGATATAAGATATTACCTTTGTATTCTGGATTCAACAAAGCTGCGAATTCTTTTATGTAATTGCTAAGAATATTTTCAAGTATTAACATTCTTTTGTGAGTTGATATCAAAATCACTGCGCACCGGTGGTTGTGATGTTAACGGGCCATTATCCTGCGGTTGCACATCCACAGCAGAGGTTTGATTATCTTTGCTTATCCAGGTGAGTTTTTCGCTATTGTGGTTTCCTAAATCAATAACAAAATACACATAATCGCAGATAAGGCGTTCCAGAGCTATGTCACGTGCTTTTTCTTCGTTTTTTGTGTCTGTTATAAACTTTATCAGCGCATAGTTGTTTAAAAGAAATTTGTCGGTTTCCTGTTTGTCAACAGCAACATCTGAGAACAAATTTTTTACGCTTTCAAAATTATCGTCTTTCATTGTCGGCGTATAGTTAAAACCTGTTTCCAGTTTTTGTTTCAACGCAGAAGAAAAACCTGTGTTTATAAAGTTTTTTATGTTTAATTCTGAAGTCTTTGAAATATAACCGCTGTAATTATAAAACTTTGTTTTAAAGTGTTTTTGTTCTTTTAAAAGAGTATTCATTTCTCTGTTTTCAAACGGCAGTTTATCTGCAACTTTTGGCTCGAGGTTGTAGAGTTTTATGGCTTCGATTACGGAATTGCGGTCAAGTTTGAACGAAGAAGGCTCGTTAATAAGTTTGTATAACATATTATCTAAAATAAAATTTACTGTTTTTGCTTTGAGAGGATACTCAAGGTTAAATTTGTTATCAAGTTCTATAAGCCTTTTAAAGCTTTTGTCTAATGCTTCAGCGAACTGTTCATCAGACATGTTCCATATTTTTTGAGCATCGGGTTGATTCATTAATACAATGTTTTGTTTTTCTTTAAACGTCAGGTTCCTGTTTAAGAATTCCATCATATCTTTTTTGAAATCTTCAGGATAAAATTTCATGGATTCTTCTTGCAGTGCTCTGAAATATTTGAATATGTCTTTGGAACGGATTTTTTCTGGCGATGTTATTTCTTGCTCCTGCTTGCTTTCAGGCAACGGGGTGAGCTTTTTAATTTCGCGTGTTATATGCTGTTTTTCTCTGGCTTTGTTTATTATTTTTTCTTTTAAATCAAGGGCTTTATTAAGCAGAGATTCCAGTAAAGATTTGTCTTCGCTGTAATTATAATAGGCGATTTCAAAGTCAGAAATTATCGATTGCAGTGCTTGAGAGTATTGTTTGCGAAATTCAGGGTCTTTGTTCCAGAACTCAAGCATTATCTCCCGTTGCTGCTCGGAGAAGGATGGAAAATCAATTACAAAATTTTCATCGGAATATTTATCCGCAAAAATTTCGGAAAGCTTTTCGCTAAAACCGATTTGTGCAGCGGCTATAGTCATAATCTGTCCCTGATATCTGGCGAATATAGAGTTTGTAATCTCTTTGCCGTTGAGCATTTTTTGAATCTGCTCGGAGCGTTCAATTTCGTTTAGTCCAGCCCACCATTTTGTCATTGAAGCAGAGAGTTTTTCTTTTGTTTGTGCAGAAAGTTGTCCGCCGCTTTTTCTGACAGGCGGTACATATTCTTTGTCGTTTCTTGTTGCAAGAAACGAGTTGTAATAAGAAAGATTGGGATATCTTATGCCGAGTGCTCTTATTGTTGAATTGCTGAAATATTTTTTGTCTTTTACTCCCAGCTCTCTTTTTATTTCATCTGTTGCATCTTTATCAAAATCTTTGTTGAGTTCGTCTATGGTTTTGCCTTCAAGGTAGACTTTTTTTAATAAATATGTTGTAAGCTCTTTATTTGTGCTGTCTTTAAAAACAGGCGTATTCGAGGTTTGTGCGTCCCATTTTAAAAGTAACAGTATACCGCTAGAAGGCTTTGTGTCTTTTGCTTCTTTTAGTTTTGCAAACAAAGGTTCATCAGGGTACATGTCTTTTACATCCTGCACACTGTCTGCAAGTTTCAGGTATTCAAAGGCTTCTCTTTGAAGTTGTGCAGGCGGCATATGATGCCTTTCTTCAAAGTCTTCTAAAAGGTATTTTTTTACGGTCGCCGGCATGTTGTCTATGTTGAATTTTTGTTCATAAAAATTTTCAGGCGTTCTGTTGAGCCTTGCTTTAAAGCTGAGATTGTAGTCTTTATAAGCAAATAGAGGTAAATGACCCTGTTGTATTGTATTTGTTGACGGGAAATTATTATCTTTCTTGTGTTGTTTTAAGTTTTTGGGCGTTGGTAAAAAATGTATCGGCTGAATTTGCATTTTTATCTCTTTCTAATTTATTTATTTATAAAATAAATAAACAAAAATTTTTTTGCTAGAGTATGTTTAAAATGTTATAATTTGAAAGAAATATTTTATCGGAGTAATAATTATGGAATACAAAGGAAAAGCGTTCAAATTTGGTGATAATATATCTACAGACCATATTGCACCCGGAAGGCTGTTTCATTTGCGTTCCGATTTAAACGAATTTGCTAAACATGTTCTTGAAGACGCTGACGAAACTTTTGCTTCCAGAATGAAAAAGGGAGATTTTGTTGTTGCGGGGAATAATTTCGGGCTGGGCTCATCAAGAGAACACGCGCCTCAAATTATTAAAATAGCAGGGGTTTCTGCTGTACTGGCTAAGTCTTTTGCCCGTATTTTTTACAGAAACGCTATAAATATTGGACTTTTGTTAATAGAGTGCGATACGGATAAAATTAATGCCGGTGATGAACTTGAAATTGATTTAAAAGCAGGAGTTGTAAAAAATTTGACTCAAAATACAGAAATAACATTTGCTCCGCTGCCTGATGTTATGATAAAACTTTTGCACGACGGAGGTTTGATTGAACATCTTAAAAAACATGGCGATTTTGACCTTGTGTAAGACATATTATTTTGGGCTTCTTCTATTTTATTTGTTTTAAAATCCACGGATATATTGCAGTTATGTATAATGCGCTGATAAAAGATAACAGTGCATAAGCTATATGTTCCGGCATAAGCAATATAAAGACCTGATATAGATGTTTCATATTTAAATATAATACTCAAAGTCGTTTTATTGTTAATACAACTTTTTTGCGGCTGTATCCTTTGGGAATATTGTATTTAACAAAGTGTTTTTCTGTAATCCAGCCCGTAAATATGCCGAGTAAAAAAGCTATCTTAGAATAAACACTGTGTTTCATCTCTAAAGGGTTTACATTATCGACAAGCGGGTTATACGATTGCATTTGAAAGCTGCATTTTATTTGCAGATATATGCAAAGTATTGCTGTTAAAATCAGCATTATCAGATAAAAA
>CALUQS010000104.1 GCA_944322975.1 Candidatus Gastranaerophilales bacterium | reverse complement strand
ATTGCGGCTCTTAATGTGTTACGGCCGATTCTACCGAAGCCGTTAATTGCAACTTTTTTAGCCATTTTTATAGCTCCTCTCTATTTGTACATCGTACTAAATACACACATGTTATAAATGAAACATGAATGAGAATCAAGAGTTTTGTACTGTTATTATCGTAGTTTTTAGCATTTTTTCATGCCGGCTGCAACACTGTTAAATCCGCAATTTATGGACAGAATAAAACGGCCGAAATATTTAATTTACAGGTTTATATAAACTCATATCGCTGTTAATAATAAAAGTAACCTCATCACCGGCTCTCAGGGCGGTTGGTTTGCCCATCTCTCTTATAGTAGTGGGAACCAGCTGCAGCGCGCCTTTTTTCCAATCACCCGGGTAGTGCGGCATTTTTTGATAATAAGCTACAGGCGCAAGGTCTCCGCCGATTGTTGTTGATCCTTTCCAGTACACGTATGCGTCAAGAGCGTATTCATTTTTGGACGGGGTAATGACTTTGTAAATTTTTATTTTCATAGAGGCATTAATGCCCTCAACTGCCTCCAGCACCTGTTCTACCCGTCCTAAATACACAGAATCTTTTGGTATAACATTTGATGTACCTATAAATATATCAGCAGGGTTAATAAAATACTCGATATCCCCTACCTTTACGGTGGAGGTAGAAATATCTCTGAGGTTTATTGCTTTTAAAAAAGAGCCCTTTGCGATGTTTATTGGTTTGTAATTGCGCAAATGTGTATCACTCTGCGCGCCCGGCGCAACATAGTTGATACATAACACGGCAACAAACAGGGCAATTGTAATAATGAAGAATCTTTTCATATATATTATTTTAATTAAATTTCTGGATTTTTCAAATGTTTTTTTATAGAATTAAGTCACGAGTACTTTAAAAGAGGAAGTGTAATTTTTATGTTAGATATCAAAATCATCAGAGAAAATCCGCAAAAGGTTAATGAACTTTTAAAAAGACGTAATCCTGAACTCAGCATTGATGAAGTCCTTGAAATAGACGTAGAAAGAAGAAAAGTTCAGACTAAGGCTGATGAGCTCCGTGCAACTAGAAAAAACGAATCTCAAAAAATAGGTTTAATGAAAAAAAACGGTGAAAATACAGACGTCATACAAGAAGATGTCCGCAAACTCGGTGATGAAATAAAATCACTTGAGGAAAAAGAAGTTGAATTAAATGAAAAACAAAAAAATCTTCTTTTAAGTATTCCAAACATGCCGGACGAAACTATTCCTATAGGTGCTGATGACAGTGCCAATGCTGTTAAAAAAGTAGTCGGTGAAGTTAAAAAACCGGCTTTTGAACAAAAGCCCCACTGGGATTTGACTGTAGAAAAAGACCTTGTAGACTTCGAAAGAGGAGTAAAAATCTCTCAATCCCGTTTTTATATTTACAAGGGCAAAGGCGCACGCCTTGAAAGGGCTATTATCAACTTTTTCCTGGATGTACATACAACAAAACACGGGTATGAAGAAATTCTGCCGCCGATTCTTGTTAACGGGGCGGCCATGACCGGCACAGGACAGCTGCCAAAGTTTAAAGAAGACATGTACAAATGTGTTGATGAGGATTTGTATCTTATCCCGACCGCTGAGGTACCAGTTACAAATATTTATTGCAACGAAATACTCTCAGAAGATGACCTGCCAAAATGCATGACAGCATACACACCATGTTTTAGACGAGAAGCAGGCTCTGCAGGAAAAGACACAAGAGGTTTGATACGCGTTCACCAGTTTAATAAGGTAGAGCTTGTTAAATTGACAACACCCCAGCAGGCACCGGAAGAACACGAAAAACTTACGCGCGATGCTGAAGAAATGCTCGAAATGCTGGAACTTCCGTACAGAAGAATGGAACTTTGCAGCGGAGATATCGGATTTTCGGCCAGAAAATGCTATGACCTTGAAGTGTGGATGCCTTCTTACAACAACTACAAAGAAATCTCCAGCTGCTCTGTATTCGGTGATTTTCAGGCAAGAAGAGCAGGACTTAAATACAGAAGCAAAGAAACCGGCAAAGTTAACTACTGCTACACAATGAACGGTTCAGGGCTGGCTGTTGGCAGAACATTTGCAGCTATTGTGGAAAACTTCCAGCAAGAAGACGGCACAATCCTGATTCCTAAAGTATTACAACAATACACTGGTTTTGACCGAATATAACATTGGACAAGTTATGAAAAAAGGCTTTTTTATCACGTTTGAGGGTGCTGACGGCTGCGGAAAAACTACACAGTCCAAGCTTGTACAGGAGTATCTTGAAAAGAAAGGTTACGAAGTCATCTGGACAAGAGAACCAGGCGCAAAAGGACTCGGACAAAAGATACGCGAGCTTTTGCTGCATTATGACGGCGATGTTGCGCCTGTGTGCGAGGCATTTTTGTTCCTTGCAGACAGGGCACAGCATATTGAACAACTTATAAAACCTGCTGTTGAAGCCGGAAAAGTTGTTATTTGCGACCGTCATACGGATTCAACAATAGCATATCAGGGCTATGGACGCGGAGAAGATATAAAACAGCTAAAATATTTAAATGAGCTTGCTACTGGCGCAATAAAGCCTGATTTAACATTTGTCTTTGACGTTTCAACAGATGTTGCTCAAAAGCGGGTAGGAGACGAAAAAGACCGTATGGAATCAGCTGGAATTGAATTCCATAAAAAAGTAAGACAGGGTTACCTTGAAATTGCCAAACTCGAGCCTCAAAGAGTTAAAGTTATTGACGCAAACAATAATATTGAAAAAGTTTTTGATGACACCAAAAAGGTTCTGGATATTTTTCTTAAACAAGCCTAACCAGTGCTTTAATAATTTCTACAGTATTTTGTCTATACATTTCTGTGAAAGAACGATGCAATCTCTTTTTCGCTGAACGTATGCAAAATCGGTCTGCCATGCGGACAGGTATAGGGTAATTTTGTTGTTTTCCATTTTTTTATAAGCTCTTCCATCTGCCACAGGTTTAGCTCTGTACCTGCCTTGACTGCAGCTTTACAAGACATTGTGACAAGCATTTTTTCCTCCAGATTATTCAAATCCCCGTGAAGATTTTCCATAATGTCCGCAAGAATTTCAGCAACTTTGACATGTGCAATAACCTGAGGAATCTTTTTGAAAATCACTTCCGTATCAGAAACTTTTTCTATCTGGTATCCGAATTTGCTCAACTTTTCAGAGTTTTCTGTTATTAATTGAACATCAGCGGCCTCTAATGGCAATACGTCTGAAATCAAAAGCAGTTGAGACGCTATATTATCTGTTTTTAGGTTTTCCTGCAGCTTTTCAAAAATATATCGTTCATCTGCGATATGCTGATCAACTATTTTCAACTCACTATCTTCTTCAAAAATTATATAAGTGTTTCTGTACTGACCGATTATATTGAATTTTTCTTCGATAACAGAAACCGCAGGAATGTTTAAATCAATTTGTTTAACTTCTTTTTCATACTGATAATGCGACCTTTGGGGTGACGCCTGTTTTACGGCAGGCTGCGGCGGAATTTGAGCAGTATTTGTTGTATTCTCTTGAGTGGAAACATACGTTACATCATCACTTACGGCAGTATCTTCAGGATTTCTGTCCTGGTTTACCGGTGTGGTATTTTCGCTTGTATAATTTCCAAACGGCAACTGTGTATCAACCTGTGTTTTTGGCAGAGAAAATGAAACATTAGACAAAGCGCCTATAATAGAGCTGTAAATAAAATTAAAAATCTGGTTTGGATTTTTGTAGCGAACCTCTTTTTTTGTCGGGTGTACATTAACATCTACATCACATGCAGGCAGCTCAAGATTCAAACAAACAAAAGGGTATCTTCCCGCAGGCAGCATATTTTTATAAGCCGTATCAATGGCTTTTAGGATTAAAGGACATTTAACCACCCTGTTATTAACAAAGGTGAAGATTGATTTTTTAGTTGAACGCGTAAAATCAGGGGTAGAGCAGTATCCGCTGACTTTTAAAGCAGAAACTTCGTCAGTCTTGTTTATTTTTTTGAGCTCATTAGCTATAGAATTTGAATAAATTTCTGTCAGAACACACAATAAATCGCCGCTGCCCGAGGTTTTTACGGGATTTTTTCCGTCGTAAATAAGATTAATCGCAACGTCAGGGTTTGCTATGGCAATGCTTTGTAAAATCTCCGAAATACATGAGATTTCTATTTTTTCTGATTTTAAAAACTTTTGTCTGACAGGAGTGTTGTAAAACAGGTCTTTGACCTCCATAGTTGTGCCCACAGCGCAACCGCAGGGGGAAGATTTTACGTTTGATTCTTCGCACTCAACCCGTGTTCCTGTTTCAAAATCTTTTGTACGTGTTGTGCAGACTACTTTTGCGATAGATATTATACTCGCAAGAGCTTCTCCTCTAAAGCCCATTGTGTGTATATCAAACAGGTCGTCGGAATTTGAAATTTTGCTTGTGGCATGTTTTGAAAAAGCCAGTTCAATATCGTCAGGATGTATTCCGGAACCGTTATCGGAAACCCGTATAGTAAGGCAGTCTTTGCTAACCTCTATTTCAACACCTGTTGCACCGGCATCTATCGAGTTTTCTACCAGTTCTTTTACAACAGAAGCCGGCCTTTCTATTACTTCACCCGCTGCAATCTGGTTTATTAACTGTCGTGATAACTGTTGTATTCTTTTCATAGTCCCAATCTAAAAATAAAAATCCTCACCAGGTTTATTCTATATCAATTTGTATTAATGTGCTATATTATTTGTGTGAATAACTTACAAAACGAAATAATTAATACAAAAAAAATATACAGAGAACTGTTTAAAAACGCTCAAATTGCGATAGATAAACAGTTATCTCCGTTAAAAACCGCTGCTTTATGCAACCATTGCACAAAAGATTGTGATATAGATTTCAATAGTATTACGCTTTTTGACAAATTCCCCAAACATTGCAAATACAGATTCTGGCAGGAAGCAGCTCTTGACAGACTGGAAACCAGAATATCAAAAGATGTTCTTGAAAAAATTACCGAAATTGACAGAATTAAAGAACAATCTTCCTGTGGATGCTGCGGTTCCTGCTGCAGATTAGCAAGCAGCGAATATTCTTATGAACAGTTGAAAGAACGTGCAAAAAACGGAGACAAGTTCGCTAAAGACTTTGTATCGATTTTTGTTCCTTATAAATCAAAAGAAGAGCCTAAAAAACTTTTCCCGCAATACATTGAGCTTTTAGAAAAAACTTTCAAAGGCGAAGAATTGCATTTTTATTACTGCCCGAAACTCGATAAAAACGGACTTTGCAGCGACTACGAAAACAGACCCGATATCTGCCGTATATTTCCGAGTGACCCGCTGGTTGTTTTTCCTCAAAAATGTTCTTTTAACAAGTGGAAACAAGAGGTTGAAATAACGGCCCTGACTTTGCATGCGATTATTGATATTGTCGGTTTCTATAAAGAAAAGATAAATAAAGCGCTGTCAGACTAAATAATCTCTCATATAAAAAAACTGTGTGCAGGAAATACCTTTATCAATTAACATCACAAGTTTTTAAAAAATATGATATTATTAGTTTATGGAACACGATAAACTAAGCGCATTGACTGATTTTTTAACGACTGACGATTGCGGGGTCTGCTTGTTAGAAGGGCAGGCCGGCTCTTTTAAAACAGAGCTTGTAAATAAAGCCCTGTCTGCAGCTAAAAGCAGTATGCTTGTGTTCAGGTTTAAGTGTTTTGAGGCATCTACACTTGATGACATTTATCTTGCTTTTTTTGAAGATTTAAAAAGGTATTCACGGCTAAAAAAAATCAGCCTGAAAAAAATCGAAACCTCATCAATTTCCCAGAGAATAAACAGCTATCTCGGATCTATAAAAAACCCCTGTACAATAGTTTTTGACTCTTTAGAAAACACATTAAGCAGAAAATACTCAACAGAAAAAGAAGAAATCTGCCGTTATATCGAGCATTTGAACTCAATGAAAAAGTTCAAAATTATACTTGTGTCAACATCGTTTGCGTCATCACAACCGGAGTTTTCAAATTCCGTCTTGATACAAACAGAACCTTTTACAGAAGAGGAGACTAAGGAGTTTTTTAACCAAAAAGGTATTGAAATAAGCGATGACACGCTTAAAAGCCTGTACTCAATTACCCGTGGAAATCAGAACTATATCAAAATAACAACGGATATAATAACTACGCTAAACATTTCTTTGCAGGCGATTGTTGATGAATATAACAAAAAAAGGCTTTTGTATGAAGATTTTATAAACCAGAAACTCGTAAACTTTGTTCCTGAAAAAGTAAAAAAATCACTGTATATCCTCTCTGTCTTTAACGGGGGAATAAATCCTGATTACCTTATACAAGAAGGCTTTTTTTCAAGAGAACAGCTGTCTTATATGATTGAAAAAGGCGTACTGGCTTACGAATACGGGGTTGTGTTTTTAAAAAACTCTTTAAAAAAATATCTGCAAAATTCTGTTGCACCTTTTGAAAAAACAAAATACCACACATTGTGGCGGGATTTTTACACATCACAGCTGCCTTTAAAACCTAACGAACGCGCTGTCTTAATTTCCCGCGATACAATGAGAGCACAGATTGAATACCACTCCTCATTTATTGTAAAAACCAAAGCTGAAGCACCTCAAACAGATATGTCGCTTATAAGCTATTTGAACAGCAATTTGACGGCATGGAATTTGAAAGATACTGATGAGGAGGACGAGGCAACAACAAAAAAGAAAGACAGACTGCCTAAAAAACCGGATAGTGTTGTAAAAAAAGAAAACAACAGAAGGTTTGAAAAATATGCATTAACAAAAGAAGAAATTTCGCTTTTAAGCGTTCCCGTTGATATGAGGAAAACAGCGGAAACCACTGCAAGAGAACAAATGCACAGAACCTTTGAACAAAAAGAAGAAGAGCTTAAACTTTCCAAACAGAAACAGTCGGTTAAAGAACTCTTTAATACCGCCTGTGAACTGCAAAACAACCATGATTTTGAAACCGCATTTGTTGTTTATGCTAAAGCTCTGTCTATGAAAGACGATGTGGATTTTTATGAGTTTGAACCTGTTTTGCTTGAAAAACTCGCCATATGTGCCCATAAAATGAATAAAACCACTGACGCAATAGATTTTTACAACAAACTTACTGATTTATATTCCTCAAGAAACGAAACAGAAAAAATGAACGAAATTCGTCTTGAGATTGCACAAATTTATAAGGAAATTTATAAAATAAACCATGCCAGAGTTATATATGAAAATTTTGTTAACAAAAAATCTCCGGCTTCGGACAGCATACTTGCCCGTTCATATATAGAGCTGGCTTCAATTGAAGAAGATTTGTCAAATAACGACAAGGCTGTAGAATACTTTAAAAAAGCCTTTGAATTAATAAACAACGCAATAGAAATCCCGCCGGCAATACTTTCGCAGGCATATTTTAAATATGCCCTGATTCTGGATGATTACAACAAACAGCAAACCGCCCTTGATTTTTATCAGAAAAGTATAAGAACAGCCAAAGAAGATAACATTTATCTTTCTGCAGCATATACAAATATTGCGGAAATTTTAAAAGAATCCGGCAGTCTTGCAAAAGCGGAGGATTACTTTAAACTCGGGCTAAAAACAGACTATGAACGTTCTAATTACGAGGGAATGTATTACATCTGTCTTAAACTTTCTCAGCTTTATCAGGAACTTGCGCCGGATAAGGTTTTGGATTTTTTGTTAAAATCACTTTCTTGCGCAAAAAGAACAAAGGAATCTGTATATATAACAAATGCTTATATAGAACTGGGCGATTACTATGCTGCCCACACCGCAAGCGAAAAAGCTTTAAAAGCATTGCTGCTGGCTAAAAAAGCCTTGCCCGGGAATGAGGAGAGCACTAGCATAGATTTAAGAATTCAGGATATAGAAAATACTCTTGATAAAGACACTGTAAAAAAAATAACGGATGAAACAAATAAAAATGGATAATGTGCACGAAAAACATACGCAATTAATAGAAAATCTTTTAGGCAAACAGCTTTCTAAACAGGAGCTTTTGAACTTTAGCGATTATAAAAAACTTTTTACGTTTTACAACTCTCACACAAATTTAATCAGCAAAAACGACGAAAATGTTTTTTTTGAAAAACACATATATGATTCACTGTGTTTGAGTTTATTTTTCAACCGCTACAAAATTTCTCAAGATATAAAACTGCTTGATATAGGTACCGGCGGAGGGTTCCCGTCTATCCCGCTAAGCATAGTGTATCCCGAGATGAAAATATACCCTGTTGATTCCATAGCCAAAAAAATAGGGTTTATAGAACTTGTGCAAAAAGAATTAAGGCTAAAAAATTTATTTCCAAAATGCATGAGGGTTGAAGACTTAAATGCTGATTTTAAAAATTCGTTTGATGTAGTAACCTCGCGGGCTGTAGCCTCATTAAACACACTTTTGGAATACAGTATTCCGTTTGTAAAAACCGGCGGATATTTTGCTGCATACAAGTCTAAAACAGCCAAAGAAGAATTGGAGAAAGCAGCAAATGCCATGGATATTCTAAAATGCGAGTTTGTAGAAAGCATAAGCTATAACCTGCCATTAGAAGAAGATTTTACAAGAGAACTTTTGATTTTTAAAAAGAATGCAGGCACATCGCACATGTATCCCCGAAAATCAGGACAGGCAAAGAAAAATCCGCTTTAAATTTTTCATATGGCCAACTGTCCCTGATAATTTATAGAGCAGCAAGAACAAAGTTCAACCATTGTGTTTCTACTCTCGGGTCAGCTTAATTTTCTATACACACGTCTTAAGTTTGGGCTAACTCCTGAGAAGTATGTTCTTCAGCGGTTTCCGATTCAGTTTCTATATACTGATAATGGCACATCTGCGCAACCTGCTGCCCCCACTGGCGGATAAGCTCTTCCTGAGGGAGGTCACAGGATATTGGTTTGCCTATTTGTATAATTACTTTTGATTTAAAAGGAATCCAGTTGTACTGTTCGCATCCCGTTATAGAAATCGGCAAAATATCCCATTTTGCTGCTTTGGCAATTACCGCAAAACCTTTGTTAATTTTTTCGATGGTGTGATTTCTTCTGATTCCGCCCTGCGGAAAAATCCCGAGCAGCCAGTTTGTTTTTGTAAGCTCTTTCACTGTCTTAATTGTAGAAACTTCAAGTTTCTGTCTGTTTACGGCAAAAGCCCCCAGCCAATCCATATTAAGAGTAAAGAAACCAAAATTTTCAAACAACTCTTTTTTCGCCATATATGCAATAGGTTTTCTTACAGCAACTGACACGAGAAACGGGTCAAAATGCGAGATATGGTTTGCTGCACAGATAAATTTTCTGTCTTTTGGAATGTTTTCACGACCTCTGATTTCAAACTTGTAAAAAAGCCAGAAAATCGGTATGGCTATAAAAATACACCATATAGTCTGAAAAATCATTCTGAAAGTATTATATTCGTAAGCGTATCTTCTTGCATAATTCCTAGACATTAAAGCTCCTTCAATTCTACCAACTATTCTAAGACGTATTCTTTCCCTGTCATATTCGATATTGAATCGCACCATTGATGCATCATATCATCTATATTGTCGCTGTAAGGTATTATCTTTCCTATTTTTACTGTCAATTTAGGGCTGAACGGCCATTTTGGCTTTTGGTCCGTTCCTATAATGGCTACAGGCAAAATCCCCGTTTTTGTGGCTTTTGCAAATGAGGCAAAACCCTTTGTTATCTTTTCAACCTTCTGGCTGGAGTCTCTTGTACCCTGAGGAAACAGACCTAACATCCAGTTTGTATTTTTAATATTCAAGGCTGTTTTAATTGTAGAAACTTCAACTTTGTCGCGTCTTACGGCAAATGCACCGCAAAAATCCATAAGTGTTCTCGAAAAGAATTTTTCAAATAACTCTTCTTTTGCCATAAATGCAATGGGAAGATTAAGCGCAAGCGGAAGCAAAAAAGGATCGCGCCCTGATATATGGTTTGCGGCAACGATGAATTTAGCCTGTCTCGGGATATTTTCTTTGCCTTCTACTGAATAATCATACATCAATCTTATAAAACTTCCGAAACATAAATGACAGGTAATCCACTGAAATATTGTGCGGAATTTGTTATAAGTTTTTGCGTCTCTTTTTGAAAATGTGCTCATTTATGCGCCTTAGACTTTCATTTGTAAAATATATCCCTCAAATATATAAAAATATTCTAGCAGAAAATGTTTTAAAAAACCAATAACTGACTGCGCTATTTTTTGTAATCAATTCAGCTATATACAAAAAGTCAACTAATATATTTTATGTCCGGTTTTTGGCGTTATATGTAAAAAATCAAAACCCCTTGATTTTTCAAATAAGTAAATGTATAATAATTTTATTAAGAATAATTCTTAATAAGGATTAAGAATCCCGTAGTTAATAGTAAGGTAGAAAAAGAAAGAAGGAAATTATGGCAAAATTTGTATGCTCGGTATGCGGATACGTTCATGAGGGTGACAGTGCTCCTGAAAAATGCCCGTTATGCGGTGCAACTGCTGATAAATTTAATAAAGTAGAAGAAGGGACAGGGGCAATCGGCTGGGCTGATGAACACAGAATCGGCGTAGGCGCTGATGTTGACGCAGAAGTAAAGCAGGGTTTAAAAGACCATTTTATGGGCGAATGCACTGAAGTCGGCATGTATCTTGCTATGAGCAGACAAGCTGACAGAGAAGGATATCCGGAAGTAGCTGAAGCTTATAAAAGAATAGCTTTTGAAGAAGCTGAACACGCCGCAAAGTTTGCTGAATTATTAGGCGAAGTTGTTACAAACTCAACTAAGAAAAATCTTGAAATGCGTGTTGAAGCTGAATCAGGCGCTTGCGCTGCTAAAAAAGCTATTGCAGCAAGAGCAAAACAGCTTAATCTTGACGCAATCCATGACACAGTACATGAAATGTGCAAAGACGAAGCACGCCACGGTCAGGCTTTTCATGGCTTGTTAAAAAGATATTTTGGTTAATTAATTAACTAAAAAGAAAAGCGTTATTCCTTTGAATAACGCTTTTTATTTTATTCTTTATTCATATATAAAAAAACACCGGAGCTTTCACTCCGGCGTTTTTATTGTTTAAAAAACTATTTTTTGCAAGCTTTGCAATCAACAGCTTCTTTGAATTTTTTACCTGCTGAGAAAGCCGGAACTGTTTTAGCAGCAATTTTAATTTCTTTGCCAGTTTGAGGGTTGCGGCCGATTCTTGCAGCTCTTTTTCTTGATTCAAAAGTACCAAAGCCAACTAATGTAACTTTTTTACCTTTAGCAACTGTTTTTTCAATTGTTTCCATTAAAGCGTTAACAACATCAGCTGCTTCTTTTTGAGTAACTTTAGCTTTTTTTGATACTTCTTGTACTAATTCTTCTTTGTTCATAGTGGTAAACCCCTTTTCTTAAAATGTACATTCTTTATTATATAGAATTTCCAGATATTAGCAAGTACTTTTTTTGCTGAAATTATTATTTCATATAGACAGTTGACACCAATAACAATTACAAAACTGAAATATTCATTGACACAGACACCTTTTTTCTCGAAGAAAAACATTTAAAATGGTGGCTTTATTCCCTTCTCTGTAGGGTACATGCCAAAATTTCAAAAACTGCATCGTAATGTCCTGGTATTTACACCAGATTCATTTGCACAACATTACATGGCAATTCCAGAAATTTTTTAAGAGGTACTTCCTCTATGACCTCGGTATTCCAGGGGTTTGAAAAATATATATTCCCGTTTTTTTTATCGAACCCCTTAATAGCATAGCCGTGTTCTGTAACAAAGGTATATTTATCATCAATATTTACTATTTGGTTTTTGATTTTGTCTTTACTGCTGTTTATATAAAAAGTTAAAATGCTCTCATCACTGTTTGCATATCTTTTAATGAGTTTTTCGGGTCTGTTTCGCCCTAAAATGTCATCACGAAAAGAAGTAAATATCAGCTTTATTATTTCTTTAAATGTCAGATTGTCCCCTATCAAGCTGTCTATAGCTTCTCCTAGTATTCCGGCATCCAATCTTTGCATAGATACTTTGTTTTGTTTAAAAAGATTTAATGCATCAACTTCCTGTACCCCTTTTGGGTAACCGTTCTTTCTGTGTATTGCAAACGCAATTTCCAAAAGCCTCAAGCCCTTGGCAGCATGCACAGAGTCATCAGTGTTTTCTGGAAAATTCCCGTCCTTGAATCTTATACTCTTTTTAGACCCGCCAAACTGTACAATAATGTCATTACCCTCCTGCCGAATAGTTTTTAACACGGCAGCTCTGCCTTTGGGTTTGCTCATTAGTGCATCTAAAACTGATATTAACCAGCAATCATCAATATTACCCTGTCTCATATAGGCAGAATCTATCAAAGGAAAAAGCTCTTCGAACTTTTCTTTTGTCAAATTTATAAAAACCGGATTCCCGTTGTCGTTTATATACAATTTTGATTTATACTCAAACACCTCTCCGTTTCGGGCATATTTATAAATGTTATTCATATCAGCAAGCTCCGGAAGTGTTTTTACATACGTTTCATTATTCTTTATTTTTCTTATATCTTGCAATACCGCTTTTGACAGAGTCTTTTGGGCGCCTATTCCTGACAAAATATCGTGATTTATCCTTCCCTGTTTTATCAGGTCAAACAAACCCGAGTCAACTATATCTTTGTAATTCTGCGGATTAGTTTCTATTAACTCAAAAAGATTTTTAACCTCATCAGCTGAAATATCTGTATCGGCAATATTTTTTGCGACTGCAAAATCTTTTGTCCCAAGCTGCATCAGATTTTTTATGCGTGATGTTCGGTTTAAAGGTTTACCATCAGGAGTTTTGGCGTCTATTAATTCGATTAAAAATTTTTTAAAGTCTTTATTTCTGTTGTCAGTAAAAAGCTCGGTAAACCATTTTATGTCTGAAAACACAAAACGTCCCTGCTGTGCAAATCCCCTTAAATAGTGAGGAGCCTTTTGGTCAACAAGGTAGATAACAAGCTCCTTGTCTGTTTTGCAAAGCTTGATAAGACCGTTTATTTCCTCCCTGCTAAATCGTTGCCATTCTCCGCCTAAATCACGTAAGGTTTCCTGCGAAAATTTATTAATCAATGCTTTATCAACACTTTGCAAACTGTCGGGTAATGAGGCGTTTGGTGTTTTTTTAGCAGGAGTTATTATACAGACATCTTTTTCTAACGGTTTTAAATTCCCAAGATTGAGTTTATCAGTCTCAAGAACTTTAGGTTGTAGTGTTTTTGAGGGCACAAATTTTTTTATAATTTTTTGGGTTAAAACATTTATTTTATTAATCGGTAATAACATCTTTTTGACCTTGTTTTATATAAAGAAAACAAGTAAATGTTAAAAATTGCCTTTTATCTGCTGAAAAACGCCGGCGATGTTGCTTTAAATGTATGATTGTGTTTTAAAATTTTATTGCGCACATATTTTGCCAATTGTATTTATGTATTATAATAAACAAGAGTATTAACGGAAAAATATTATGAAAATAGTTGTTTTTGGTGCAAGTGAAATCGGTTTTCTGATAGCAACAGAGTTTTTTGAAGACCATGACGTCACAATTATTGATAAGGAAGAAAACAAAACAGATGCGCTAAACAAGCTTGATATAAGCTTTGTTTGCGGAAATGGCTCCAATATCAATACATTAAAATCCGCAAATATTGATGACGCAGACGTATTTGTAGCGTGTACCGGATTTGATGAGGCAAACATTGTATCTTGTCTTACAGTAAGCCGTCTCAGCCGCGCCAAAACAGTCTGTTTTGTCAGCAAACCGGAGTATATAGAATCTTTAAGTCTTGTTAAAAACACACGATACGAGATGATAGACTATGTCATCTGGCCTGAGGAGCTGTTAACACAGGAAATTTTCAGAATCATAACGGTGCCGCAGGCTGTGGATGTCGAAAATTTTGCAGGCGGGCGCGCCAGACTTCTGGAGTACAGAATAAAAGAAGATTCGGTCTTATTAAACAAAAAACTCAAAGATTGCAAATTTGCAGAGCACACTCTGGTTGTCGGCATTACAAGAGACTCAAGTCTGTTTATTCCCGACGGGGAAACAGAACTTAAACTAAATGACAAAGTTATTTTTATGGGTTCTTCAACATCTCTTGATATTCTGGCGAGAGACATTTTCCAAAGTATTTCAAAAGTAAAAACAGCAGCTATAATCGGCGGCGGCAGTGTCGGGCTTATGCTTGCTCAGAACCTTGAAAAAATTAATATAAAAACAAAGATTATAGAAATGGATTACAAACGCTGTGAATACCTGACAGAACACTTGAAAAAGACACTGGTGCTTTACGGCGACGGAACTAATATCGAGCTTTTAGAGCAGGAGGATATAGGCGACAGCGATGTAGTGATAAGTGTTACAAACAACGATGAAAAAAATCTTCTATGTTCGCTGTTAACAAAACAAATCGGAGCCAAAAAGGTTATAACAAGGGTGTCTAAATCCGCGAATATTCATCTTTTTGAAAAAGTCGGGATTGATGTGGCAATATCGCCTAAAGAGGCTTCTATTACTGAAATCCGCAAAAATTTAATCGAAACTGATATCGATATACTTGCGACGGTTGAAGGAGGTCAGGGAAGGATTATAGAAACAACTGTACCTGAAAAATTTAATGACATAACGCTTTTAAAACTGCAACTTCCTGAAAAAGCTGTTATTGCGATTATTCAACGCGGTTTGAGTGTCATTATTCCTAACGGTATGACAAAACTGTGTGAGGGAGATTCTCTTTTAATTTTCACCAGAGAAGAAAATTCACAAAAGATTATAGACTTTTTCAGAGGATAAATAAATGCGGCTGACATACATATTTACATCTTTAAGGTTGATTTTAAGATGCATTGCAATTGTTATACTTGCTCCGGTAGCCGTTGCCATTTATTATGGAGATTACTCATCTATAGCCCCGTTTGTTACACCGGCATTAATAAGTATAGTTTTGAGTTTTATTTTTAAACCGCGTTCAAACACTTTTGACAGCCTGAACGATATAAAAAAATCAGAGGCGCTGTGTGTGGTTGCGCTCTCCTGGATATTATTTGCAATTATCAGTATGATACCGTATCTTTATTACGGATTAAATCCGATAAACAGTCTTTTTGAATCCGTTTCCGGAATAACAACAACGGGCGCGTCTATATTAACACACTATAATTACCCAAAAGCTATGTTTTTCTGGCGTTCGATGAGCCAGTGGCTGGGCGGCATGGGGATTATCGTATTGTTTATTGCAATTTTGCCCCAATTTGCCGTTGCTGGCAGGCAGATGTTTTTTGCGGAAGCACCTGGACCTACGGAAGATAAAATGACCCCGAGAATCCGTCATACGGCTACTGCTGTATGGACTATTTACATTATTTTAACTGCGATAGAGGTTTTGCTATTAAAAATTGCAGGCATGCCGTGGTTTGATGCTGTGTGCAATTCGTTTTCCACTCTTGCGGGCGGCGGTTTTTCGCCTAATGCAATCAGTACTATGGGGTACCACTCAACTGCTGTTTGCTGGATAATGACATTGTTTTTGTTTTTTGCCGGCATGAACTTTGCTTTGATGTATAAAATTTTTGTGAACAAAAAAATATCATTTGTATTTAAAGATGAAGAGTTTATGACTTATGGCGCAATTGTGCTGGGATTTTCCCTGATACTGGGGCTTGTGCTTTATTTTGTCGATTCATACAATCTTGTTGATTCTGCAACAAATGCCTTTTATCAGGTTTGCAGTATTATGTCGACAGCAGGGTCGGCTTCGGCTGATTTTGCGCTGTGGTCGCTGCCGGCTAAAATGCTTTTGTTTTTACTGTTGTTTTGCGGTTCGTGTTCAGGGTCTGCAGGCGGAGGTTTAAAAGTTATCAGGTGGATTATACTTTTTAAATACATGAAAAAAGAAATTGCGCAAATTCTGCACCCAAACGCTGTTTACCCCATAAAAATCAATAAAACAATAATACCTAACGAAGTAATAAAGCAGATAATCGGTTTTGTGCTGTTTTATTTTGCAATTTTTTCAATCTCAGCAATAGCTATTTCCTTGTTAGAAAACAACGCTCTTATCGGGGTAACAGGCAGCATCGCCACTTTAGGCAACTCTGGCCCGGGGCTTGGCGCAATAGGACCAATGGGGTCATTTGATTTTATGCACCCTGTATCAAAAATGATATGTATTTTTAACATGATGGTAGGAAGGCTTGAGTTGATTCCTTTTCTGGCTATGCTGCATCCGGATTTCTGGAATTTAAAATAAGAAACCTGAGGACTCAGCATTTTGCCTAACTCAATACTGCCGCGGCTATTTTGCAATAGCCTGTACCCCTTGTCTGTTAAAGTTAATAGCCAAGTTCTTCATTCACCAGCAAAACTGTAATTTTGCCGGCAGGTTTACATAGTCTTGTTATTACTATCTGGGAACAAATACTATCTTCGCTCACACAATCAGCACAAGAACCAGTATAAACACAGGGTGTTTCTTTAGCCGCCATACTGTTGATACGCTGCATATTAACCGGTGCTGCGGTATTTCTTGCCCGGGATAAAGCGTCTTGTAAGGTTTTAACAATTTTGTTCATCCCGGCAACAACAATTACTCTTTTAGGACCAAAGCACAATGCTGCAACTCTGTTTCCGGTACCGTCTACATTAACAAGCTGCCCGTCTTCGCTTATAGCGTTAGCGCTCATCAAAAAAGCATCACACAAAAGACCTTTGCGTGTTAGTTCTGTTTTTTCCTCCGGCGTTTTTGCGCTGTCGCGATTTATCACCTTGTAACCGTTTTCGATAAGATATTTTTGTACACCTGTCTGTTCAAGCGTTACGGAACCGCCCCAGGAAATTGTTTCGTCTTTTGTAACTATCGAGGTAATTTTAGCAATCACATCTGCTGCTGTTTCACAATATGCTGCGTCAAAATGTCTTTTTTGCAATGCTTTTATCACTTTTTCAGAAAGTTTTTTATTGCGTTCGTTTAAATAAGTATTGTTCTTCATTCTAAAATCCCCCGTATTATAAATCTTATTTCTTTTCTGATTTTAACTCTTTAATATACTTTTGAGCAAGCTCCTGCGGCATATACATGGGCAAAAATCCCCAGCCTGTTAAATCAACTTTTTCATTACTTTTTTCAGCTTCTTCTATTAATTTTTTAAGTATCTGATTTACATCACTGCAATGGTATTTTCTTGTAAAGAAATCATACTCTATTGTTTGAGGAATTAACGGGAAAAAACGTTTGCCTCTTAAATAGTGCGCAGCATGGGAATCCGTCTCTGCAATAGAAACAATAACAGGTTTTATTCCGTTATCAAGGCAATGTTTTACGGAAATTTTGTCGGCAAGCTTTCCAATTGCACCGTATTTATTGTCGTTCCAGTTTTGCAAGAAATTGACTATTACTCTTGGCCCTTTTATTTGCTGCTGCGGATAATCAAGATACAGCTCTCTGTCAAAAAATGCTTCGTTATATGCCGCTTTAGGATTTTTGTATAGAGTAAGATCTATATAGCCGTATTCCTGTTTAAGATTTTCTGACATAAAATGATATGCTGTTTCGTCTTTTGGAAAAACCGATTTTAGAATTACTGTTTTTATCGGTTTATTTTTTTGTTTGTCCCATATAAATCCAGTTCTTGATGGGTCATAGTCTAGTTCCATAATACAATGTTTGCGCTTTGAAGGTTTGTAACCTTCAAGTACAATTTTTTGAGGTTTGCTTAAATCAACAGACACATTACCGGAACAATGGATTAAGTCCGACGGGTTGTATATGCACATATCAAAATTTTGTATGTTAGTATTTTTTTCAAATTTATCGGATTTTAAAGTCTTTGTTGACTTAAAACTGATATTTTGAGGTTTATTTTGTATATTTGAGCCTGTATTAAATTTTATAAAATCAAATTTTATGTCCATACCCGAACAAAACAAGTGAATTTAAAATATTGCTTTAAATTCAAAATCTCAAAGTGCGCAAATATTATTTCCATTTAATATTACAAAACTATTTAGAGTTTTTTCCAAACGGCAAAAGTCTGTAGCCACCGCCGTAAATTGTTTCAATATATTCTTTTCCGTCAGAAACTTTTTTAATCTTGGTTCTCAAGTGTCTTATATGTACACGGATTGTTTCCACATCATCCTGCGGAGAATATCCCCATATATCCTGCAATAATTTTCCGGAAGAGACCATACAGTCGTGATTTTGAACAAGCAGGTTTAATATGTCATATTCAATAGGGGTAAGTTTTGCTGTTTTATCCTTAATTTTTACGCTGTAGGTTTCAGGCAGAAGGGTTATATCGCCTATTGTTAAAATTTCTTTTGTAGCAAGCGACTCGGGTATTGCGTTGACTCTTTTTAAAAGTGCTCGCACCCTGACTTTTAGCTCTTCCATTTCAAACGGTTTAACAAGATAGTCATCAACCCCTATATCAAAACCTTTTACTTTATCTTCAAGCATATTCAGCGCTGTAAGCATAAGTATCGGTATATCTTTAGTTGAAGTATTTTCTCTTACCCTTTTAGCCACAGTGTAGCCGTCAACATCAGGCATCATAACATCCAGTATTATCAAATCAGGCAGCTCCTGTTTTGCCAGTGTAAACCCCTGTATACCGTCAAAGGCGGTTATAACCTCGTACCCGAAAAGTTCAAGATTTATTTTTATAAGCTCATTAATAGCTTCATCATCATCAACTACTAGAATTTTACTCATGAGTTTAATTTCACCTGGTTTCTTGTCTTTAGTCTGTAATGCTTATCATACTTAAGTTTCATCTATTTGTATAATAACAAAAACAGAAATATATTCTAATATGTATAGAAAGATTAAGATATTTTACTAAAATTGGCAAAAATAAAAATTTTAGTATTTTTGTAGTATTATGATATTTATTGTAAAAAGTACACTGTAAGTGTTAGAAAAGGAGATAAATGAATTGACTAAA
>CALUQS010000103.1 GCA_944322975.1 Candidatus Gastranaerophilales bacterium | reverse complement strand
AAAGATGAGTTCTCTCACAGCATAAGCTGGTAAGTCCCCACGCAGATCACGTGGTTGATAGGATGCAGATGGAAGTATCGCAAGGTATGTAGTCGAGCATTACTAATAGGACGAGGGCTTTTCCTATGTTAGGAATTGTGATTGCGTTTGTCTTATAATTACTATGTAGCTTTCAATGTACGGTCGGATGACCGGTTTGATTGGTGATGTTTCCCATCAAAAGCCAATCAAAATCGATTTTCCGGTGACCAAGCGGCAGGATCCCACCCGTTCCCATCCCGAACACGGTCGTAAAGACTGCTTGCGGCGAAACTACTTGGCTGATGACCGCCTGGGAAGATAGCTAGTTGCCGGATTCTAATTTTAGCAAAGAAGGATTTTTTGAAGAAATTCAAAGAATCCTTTTTTGTTGGAAAATTTTTCCGGCGGGGGTAAAGACTGCCTCCATTCAAACGTGCCACCGGCACCTTTTAACGGGTGCTATCGCGAAACTACTTGGCGGATGAGCGCCTTTAGAAGACAGCTAGTTGATAGATTCTAATTTTAGCTAAAAAAAATGGGATTTTTTGAAGAAATTCAAAGAATCCTTTTTGGGGGGTAGGAGAAAGAAAATCTTTTTATTTTAATTTATTTTATGTTTTTGTTATAATTAACTATTAATTGGGACAGATAGATTATAGTTAAGCCGGCAGAAGAATGCTCAGCGGAAACATTAGCAGGTGGTTATGTCATTGAATATTAAAAAGAATAATATCGACGAATTATTTTTAAATCTTACGGAAAATCCTATTGGACTTGAAAATAAAGATTTTAGACTTCAATTAAGTACAATATACCAAATTTTTGAAGATGAGTTTGAAGATGCTTTTGTCGGCAAAAATACTCCTTTAAGGAGCACTGATTTTTATTTGTTAGAAAACGGTGATTTTTTTGTTACGCCTACTAATAATTTTGATTTTTATGCTAAATCCAAAGGCTCCTTATACAGGTTCCGTTCTGAAATAAAAGAAATTAGCACAAACGGGCAAACTCAAGATATGATTGGTTATGTTGTAAAACAAAATATTATCTTTGAGTATTTTACAAGTTTTAACGAAATTCTTAACTATGAAAACGGGTCGGAAAGTTTTAATTATTTGAACAAATTTGTTTATACAATAATGAAAATAGTTGAAAAACTCCATTTTATTCCTGTTGTTCAACAGTCTGACAATGTTTTTCAAATAAAATATGAAATATACAAAAACAGTAAAGACGTTACATTAGCGCTAAATTCTGTCAAAACAGGAATTCCCAAAGATTTTATAGTCAATCCGCAGCAATATACTATAGACAAACTAATAGATAATTTTTTAAATTATATTATTTTTAATTTTCTTCATATAAAAGCCACAAAATTTAAAGATGCCAAATCTGCCGTATATTTTACAAAACAGGCATATAATAAAAGATTTATCAGGGGGCTTGATGTTGCACTGGCTATATCAGAATGGCTTGATGAAATTTACATAGGCAAATATGATATTCTACCCGAGTTTGAAATTTTAAAGATTAACGATGATGACTATCAGTTAAAAATCAATATTAAAAATAAACACACAAATGAAAAACACCGTATAGAGCATATTTATGACGAATCAGAACATTTTGAAAACTATACAAATCAGCAAATTGTTGACTTAATTGAAAAACAGTTGACTTATGTTGCTAGATATTACCCGGAGCTTGAAGAATTTTTTGAGCCGGAACATCAGTTTGAGCTAAATATGAACCTGAATGAGGTTTATAAAATAATAGCCCAAATTTCGTACTATCTTCAAAAAGCCTCTATAGACGTAATTTTACCTGAAGGAATAGATAATATAGTCACACCGAGAGCATCTATTAATGCAAGGGTTAAAGCGGCAAGAGTTGCTGAGTTGAGAGATATCATTACCTCTAACGGAGTTTCTACATCGTCATTAAATGATTTATTTGAATTTTCTTATACTATTGCAATAGGTGATGATAAAATATCTGTTGAAGAGTATGAAGAACTCACTAAGAATGCTAACGGACTAATCAAGTATAAAAATCACTATGTGTTGATTGATAAGGAAGAAAACGCAAAACTTATAGAAAAAGTTAAACATCCCAAAATTACAGATAAAAATAAAATGGAAATCCTTCATGCGGCGTTGTCGTCACAAATGGATGATTATGATTTCGATTATGATGAGGCATTTGCCAATATATTGAAAGACCTTACCAAAACCGAAGAAGTTCCGCCGCCGGAATCACTAAAGGGTGTCTTAAGACCTTATCAGGAACGCGGGTTTAAATGGCTTTATACAAATATCCGTAAAGGTTTTGGCTGCTGTATGGCTGATGATATGGGGCTCGGCAAGACAATTCAGGTAATAAGTTTTATATTGAAAGAAAAAGAAAACGGAAACCTCAAAAACCCTGCTCTTGTAGTTTGTCCAACAACCCTTCTGGGAAACTGGGTAAAAGAGATAAAAAACTTTGCCCCTCAGTTAAAAACCTCTGTATACCATGGTTTAGACAGAAAACTGGATAAAACATCGGATGTAATTATCACAACATACGCAATTTTAAGAATTGATATAGAAGAAGTAAAAAAAGCAAAGTTGTCAATGCTCATTATTGACGAAGCGCAGAATATCAAGAACCCTGATACCTCGCAAACTCAGGCTGTTAAACAAATTAAAGCAGAGACCAAAATAGCAATGACAGGTACTCCTGTAGAAAACAAACTGACAGAGCTGTGGAGTATTTTTGACTTTATAAACAGAGGTTATCTTGGAACAATACGGGATTTTCAAAAGAGTTACGCGATTCCTATTGAAAAATTCAAACAGACAAACAGGGCGGAAAAATTGCGTCTCGCTATTTCTCCTTTCATTTTAAGAAGGTTAAAAACGGATAAGTCAATTATTTCTGACCTGCCTGATAAAGTTGTGTTGAATGAGTACTGCTACCTTACCAAAACCCAGGCTGCTTTGTACCAGAGTGTTTTAGATAATCTTATGACGGATATTTCAAAACTCAACGGTATAAACAGACGCGGTATGATATTTAAACTTATTACTGCGTTGAAACAGATTTGCAACCACCCTTATCAATACCTGAAAACCGGGGATATTTCAAAAGATGTATCCGGTAAGGCTGAAAAACTTGTTTCTATTACAGGTCAGATTCTTGAAAATAATGAAAAGACACTTATTTTTACACAGTACAAAGAGATGGGTAATATACTCTGCAATATTTTAAATGAGGAATTAGGGGTCAACCCGCTGTTCTTTCACGGTTCGCTAAACAGAAGTCAGCGAGAAGATTTAATCAAAGATTTTCAGGAAAAATCTGATTCTAATGTAATGATATTATCCTTAAAAGCGGGCGGTACAGGTTTAAACCTTACTGCGGCGACAAATGTAATTCATTATGACCTGTGGTGGAATCCTGCTGTTGAGGATCAGGCAACAGACAGAACTTACAGAATTGGTCAGGACAAAAATGTAATGGTTCACAGATTTATTACCCTCGGAACTTTTGAAGAAAAAATAGATGAGATGATTAGCACCAAAAAAGATTTAGCTAATGTGGCCGTGTTTGAGGGCGAAAAAATCATTACAGAACTGTCTGATGAAGAGATTTACAATATCTTTTCACTTGGTGTTTAATTCAACTTCTTTTACAACATCTTCCGGATCAACAGCTTTTATATGTTTTACCGGTTTTTCTTCCTCGTTTCGTATTACCGGTACTTTTTCAGTGTTATCTTCTGCCTCGGATGCAGTATCTTGCTGTTGAGCTGCACTTTCTTCTGCAGGTTCTTGTATAATTTGTTCATTATCAACAGCAGGTTCTTGCTGTTGTTCGTCATCATCTAAGTCTTCCAGATCAGACGATTTAAATTTTAAAACAAACATTGTGTTTTCTTTTAAATCAATATCTTTTCCCTCTTCAACATAAGAGAAAATGGAGTCTTTATAAACCTGTACGGCACCTGATTTTAAACGGTTGTCTTCAGGATTTTTTACAACACCTTTGAGAAAAGAAACGGATTCAGAAAGCAATGGTATATGGAACAGAAAACCGCCGGCTGTTGCAGCTGCTGATGTTGCAAGTTCTGCCTTATCTAATTGTTTGTATTCAGAATATTTGGCTATAAATTTAGGGTCATTTATTGTATGAGTTTGTCCGTTATACATATATGATGTTGGTTTGAACTTGAACGAGGCGTTTCGTTTTGCTCTTTTTGGCTGTTTAATATCGATTATATCGCCGTATATGACAGTTCCGTCTTCAAAAACAATTCCGTTATCGAACTCTGCTTTTTCGAGTGTAATAACTTTCATTGTTGAAACAGGATTTAACGAATTAAATGGTGTCAGGGCAGTAACTTTAACTTTTTGTGCCGCACTTGCAGGCAGTGACGCAGCCATTATTAAAATAAATACAGGTAAAAATAAACGTCTCATAAATTCTCCGAATATACTGGTATAAGCTAATAACAAAATTATACAAAATTAATATTGCAAAAGACAATAAAATTTTTGATAAAGTTATTGAAAATTAAAATTTAGCGTTTTATAATTAATTCACGACATGTTTAACGGTCATTTGAAAACAGAATATAATTATGGGATCGTAGCTCAGTTTGGTTAGAGTGTCTGCCTGTCACGCAGAAGGTCGCGAGTTCGAGCCTCGTCGGTCCCGCCATTTAAATTAAGAGCCTTTTCAAGAGGCTCTTTTTTAGTGCCTGATTGAGTTTCAGAGAGTTCGAACCTTGCTTTTTCAGAAAGTTTTGCATTATTCATTTCAATAATGTCATAGAAAACGGGATATAGCGTTATATCTATATCTTTGCCTCTTGCAATAAAGTTCGAACCTATTATTTCACAGATTGTGCGTTTTTCTGATGGAGTTGCTTTAAGAAAGAAATTGT
>CALUQS010000102.1 GCA_944322975.1 Candidatus Gastranaerophilales bacterium | reverse complement strand
CTAAGAGAAAAACGAAGTTTTTCCGTGCCGTATAAAAATTACGAGCCATACGTATCAGGATGCCCTTCGGGTAAAAGCGAGGTCCCACTCAGACAGTTTATTTTTTAATTACAAACAAAGCCTCTTCACAAAGCAAATTTGTTAAAATCCTGTTAAACGGATTTTTGCTGATTTTCCCCCGTTTTATATAAACGGATTTTGTAATTTTTATGTTTCTTTCTTTGCAGAAATCAAAAAAATCTTCAATAGTCAAAAGATGGATGTTCGGGGTGTCATACCAGTTAAACGGAAGCATTTTGGATTTAGGCATTTTCCCTTTAAAAAACAGGTAAAAACGCACACGCCAGTAACCGAAATTTGGAAAACTGACAACGGATTTTTTGCCTGTTCTCAGCATTTCTTCTATAACAAAATCAGGTTTTTCTGTTGATTGCAGTGTCTGGTTTAATATAACGTAATCAAACTCTTTGTCAGAAAATTCTTTCAGCCCTTCATCAATATCGCCCTGTATAACCGACAGTCCTTTTTGAAGACACTCTACAATATTGTTTTGATTAATATCAATACCTATTGCACTGCAATGTTTTTGCGCTGTTAAAATCTTTAAAAGAGTCCCGTTGCCGCAGCCTAAGTCAAGTATTTTTGAACCGTCTTCTATAATATTTGCTATAACAGAATAGTTTAAATGCAAAGAATCCAATGGATTAAACATTTTCTTCTCCTTTCGCAAGGAAACTTTTGACTATTTTGGTCTGGGTCTCAAACTCAAGCAAGAACGCATCATGCCCGCATGGAGATTCTATCTCGCAAAACGACACATCTCTGCCGGCTTGTATCAATGCCTGCACAATTTCCTTAGACTGTGACGTCGGAAAAAGCCAATCCGAGGTAAAAGACATTACCAGAAACCGTGCCTTTGTTTTTTCAAACGCAGATTTTAAAGACCCGTGTTTTTGTGCAAGGTCAAAGTAGTCAACTGCTTTTGTTATATAAAGATAGCTGTTTGCGTCAAATCTGTCTACAAAAGAACGCCCCTGATGTTCAAGATAGCTTTCTACCTGAAAATCTATATTAAAGTCAAAATTCGGTCTGCCGCTATGCTGAAATCTTCTGCCGAATTTTTTGTGCATTGACTCTTCGCACAGGTATGTAATGTGCCCTATCATTCGTGCAATTGCAAGCCCTTTTTCCGGCTGTTTTTCCTGATTATAGTAGTTTCCGTTGTTAAAATACGGGTCTGATAATATTGCGTTGCGTCCTACTGCATTAAAGGCAATTCCCTGAGCGCTCAGTCTGCTTGTTGATGCGATTATTATGACCGCGTCAACCATATCAGCATTTGATATAGACCATTCAAGAGCCTGCATTCCGCCCATAGAACCGCCTGCAACAATCAGTCTTTTTACCCCTAAAAAATCTATAAGTTTTTTTTGAACTTTTACCGCATCCTCTATTGTTATTACAGGAAAATTTAAACCGTACGGCTGTCCGGATTCCGGATTTATCGAACACGGGCCTGTTGTCCCGGTGCATCCGCCAAGCATATTTGATGATATTACAAAGTATTTATCAGTATCAAAAGCCTTGCCGGGGCCGACCATATCCTCCCACCAGCCCGGTTTTTTGTCATTTTCATCATGATAACCTGCTGCGTGGGCGTCGCCTGTCAGTGCATGCAAAAGTAAAATTGCGTTGTCTTTGTTTTCATTTAAAGTTCCGTAGGTCTCATAGGCTACACAAACCGGAGAAAATTCCACACCTGATTCCAGAATAATTTTATCAGGTATATTAAAATATTTTGTACTTGTTAATCCTACTGAACTGTTTTCTTTTGCCAATGCTAAACTCCGGTAATATCAATTGAAATTATAGCATAACTAACACCGGGGTTAAATAAATTAATACATTTTTATTAATACAAATAAAACCCCCTCTGAAATAATCAAAGAGGGTTTTTATTTTATATAAGAAGTTCAACTATGACTCTTATTAGTACTGCCAGCCCGGATGTTTGTATGTTGCGCCTGCTGATCTTGTTTGAGGTGTATTTTTAATTGCATCGAGCAATTCCTGCATTTGGTCTTTAGTCGGCGGGTTCTGGTTTTGGATTTCATCGCGGATTGCATTTAATGTGCGGCTTGCTGATGAATCAACTGTTCCGCCGCCGTTAATAGCGTCTACAACTTGTTGAATCAATGCGTTTGTTCTTGTAAGGTCAACTGCATATTCATCAAAGTATGCTTTTAAGTCGTTTGATGTTACCAGATTACCTATTGCATCTTTAATATCATTCAAGATATCAGTGTAATCAGGGATGATTGCCTTAAGCTCTTCAACAGTCATGCCGCTGTTACCTTTACCCATATTGGCAAGTATAGCCTGTAATACCGCGTATTGTTCCTGTCTTGCCTGTTCTGCTTTTTGCAGGTATTGAGTATACTGGTCAGCGTATATTTCAAGTGATGCTGTGCTGCCCTGAATATTTTGAAGAGCATCAAGGAATTTTTCACCGTAGCTTGTGGCTCTGTTCATTGCGTTATCGAATTGGTCTTTAAATGCATTACCTGTTTGAACAAGTGCGTCTAAAGCTCCCTGCATTGTAGCAAGTCTTTCAAGAACAGCTTCGAGGTTAGCATTTACCTGAGCGCTGTTAGAGTTGCTCTGGTTCTGGAATTCTTTGATTGCATTTGCAATTTCCTGTAATGCTGCAGAATCACCGCCGCCGGAGCCGACGTTAAGATTGTTAATAGCGTCTATAACAGTTTGTATCAAAGCATTTGTTCTTGTAAGGTCTGTGCCGTGAGCTTCAAGCGCAGCTTCTAAGTCGCCGACTGTAATCTGGTTGCCTGAGATGTTGCCGAGGTACTGTTTGATTTCTTCGTACATAGGACCGAACATATCTTGAACCTGATTGATAGTCAGAGTTTTTTCGTTGATTTGTGCTAACTCTGATGACATTTCGTCTAATTTTTGAGAAATATCCAGTACGGTTTCGTTGTTTCTGTCCTGATTTGCTTCTATCTGGCTCAATTTGCTGTCAATGCTGCCTACGCCGCTATTGATGCTGCCCAACAATTCAAGGATTTCATCCTGATTGTTTTCAAAGTTGGCATTAAGGTCGCCGAGTTGTGAGCCAATCTGGTTAAGAGCATCAAGGATAGCACCTGTGTTAGCTTCGATTTTGCCCAGCATTTCGATAACTTTATCCATTGCCTCAGATGTTGTCAGGCTGCCGCTGTTGATAGCTGCAAGGATTGCATCAAGCTGTGCGCTGTAATCTGAATTGCTGCCTGAAACATTTTTCATTTCGTTCAGGATTTGTTGCAACAACTGCTGCTCGTTCATTGAACCCTGTTCGTATTTTTGAATGAATTCATCCAATTTTTCAGCAAGGTCAGGATAGTCAGGATATACACCGCCAATAGCGTCTTTCAAACCGTCAATTTTGCTTTCAATGCTTGCAAGGAGGCTGATGATTTTGTTAAGCAGTTCGGTTTCTGTAATCTGCTTGTTTTCAAATTGAGTTGTGAGGTCATTTATAGCAGCAAGGATATCTGAGCTTATGCTGCCGTTGTTCTGAATTGCTCCGAGAATTTGTTTAAGCATTTCAGAGTGTGAAATTTGTCCTTCTTGATATTTATTGAAAATATCCAAAACAGTGTTATAAATGTTTTCATTGCTGTCTTTAAGAGTATCGAGTAATTTTTGCAGGTTGATTAACAACTGGTTCTGTTCTTTGTTTGCATCAATGATTTGATCCAGTTTGTTAGTCGTGTCGCCCTGACCGGCAATAATTTCGTCTAATTTGTCAAGGAACTCTCCGTCATAAACATACATTTTTTTAAGCAAGTCATAAATCTTCTGAAGAGCTCTGTCTGCATTATCAACAGAATCGCCGATTCCCATCAAAATATCCATTATGTTGGCATTCAAGTCCATTATTTCTTGAAGATATGCCTTCATATCCTGATTGTCTGCTACCATTTGTTTAAGGTATTCGGACTGCTGTTTCATAAGCTCCATCATTTGATTAATTGCAGCTACAATACCTGAATTATCAATGTAAGTCTCATCGTGATCATTAAACTCAGGTGTACAGCTTTGCATGGAGGCACCGCCGCCTATGGCAAGAAGGCCCATTGCGTAGCTTAGAATAGCGCTGTTTCTTAGTTTTGATAAAATAGTTCTTTCCTCTTCTGTCATTTCAGGTTCAACAGAGGTTTTCTTAGAAGCTTCCTGTTTAGATGTATCTTTTACATCTGATTTTTTGAAAAGCTTGTGAAAATTAATACCGTCAATAGTCATGAAATTTACTCCTTTTTTTTGTTATTAATGTTGTGGTGCCTAATAGAAATCTAATGAAGATTAATAATTGCTCTATTTTTTAAAATATGTAAAAAAACTTTACAATTTTGTGTCAAAACTCAATAATAACTTGACACAGTTTTTTACAATCACCTATTACTTAACTGCAATATCTTCGATTTCTATAGGGGCTCTTTGTTGTTGTAGCATTGAGCCTGTTTTCAATTAGTGAATATTTTGCAGATTATTATTAATGTTTCGTAGTAATTTTCTATATTTTTTATAAAAAGCAAAAACCTTCACTAATATATAAATACCCAATTTTCAAATTTTTAAACAATTTTTTTTAAAATTTGCCCCAAATGTGAAGAAATTGTTACAATTCGGGCTCTGAAATTCAGGTGTAATCGCTTGCTGTGTAAGTATTTTGACGAATTTGTCTGATTAGGGTAAAAAATCAAATTATTAATACAGCAAATTGCATTAAAAAAAACAGAATATGTAAAAAAAACACAACAAACCATGGCTTTTTTTTATGGTACGTGTTAATAATAGATAATATATGTTGGTTGGAGAAGAAAATGATTACAATAAAAGACGTTGAACACGTTGCAAAACTCGCAAGACTGGAATTGAGTGAAGAGGAAAAAGAAAAGTTTTCCAAACAGCTCGGTGATATTTTAAAATATGTTGAACAAATGAACAAGGTTGACACAACAGGCGTTGAGCCTATGAGCCACGCAATACCGATGGTTAATGTTATGAGAGAAGATGTTGTAGTCAGCGAAAATACAAAAGAGGAACTAATGGCGAATGCTCCTTTAAAAGAGGACGGTTTCTTCAGGGTTCCTAAGATAAATTAAAAAAACAAGAAAGCTTAGAGGACACACCCTCTAAGCTTTTTAACTTATAAAGAAAATTTTAACTAGATAGGGGTAAAAAATGGCAACAAAGTATATTTTTGTGACAGGCGGTGTGGTTTCATCACTGGGAAAAGGGATTGTAGCTGCATCTTTAGGTAGACTTTTAAAATCCAGAGGTTTTTCTGTTGTTATTCAAAAATTTGACCCCTACATTAACGTTGACCCCGGAACAATGAGCCCATTTCAGCACGGAGAGGTCTTTGTTACTGACGACGGGGCTGAAACAGACCTTGATTTGGGTCATTATGAAAGATTTACAGATACTTCGCTTGGAAAAATCAACAATGTAACCTCGGGCAGCATTTATCAGACCGTTATAAAAAAAGAAAGAAAAGGAGAGTATCTGGGTGCAACCGTTCAGACGATTCCTCATATAACAAACGAGATTAAATCAAGAATAAAAAAAGCAGCAACCCAGTTTAAGCCGGACTTTTTGATTACGGAAGTAGGCGGCACAATAGGCGACATTGAAAGCTTGCCCTTTATTGAAGCTATAAGACAATTTAGAACAGAAGCTGGGTTTGGCAACAGCCTGTCTATCCATGTTACACTTCTTCCCTACTTGCCGACATCAGGAGAGTTAAAAACAAAACCCTCACAGCACAGCGTGTCGGTATTAAGAAGTTACGGAATACAGCCGGAAATACTTGTGTGCAGGACATCAAAGCCTCTTCCTAAAAAAGAGAAAGAAAAGCTGTCGTTATTCTGCTCGGTGCCTGTTGATGCGGTAATTGAATGCAGGGATATGAAATCAATATACGAGGTTCCGCTTGCACTGGAGGATCAGCAAATGGCGCATGTTGTCCTGCAAAGATTACAGCTGCTTGATAAAAAGCCTAATCTTGATTCCTGGAAAAAACTTGTTGAAAAAATAAGGAACCCCAAACACACCTTTAAAATAGCCATTGCCGGCAAATACACAAACCTTTCAGACGCTTATATCTCGGTAGTGGAAGCGTTAAAGCATGCCGGCTATCACAAAGAGGCAAAGATAGAAATCAAGTGGATAAACTCTGAAGAGTGCGTTGATATGGCAAAAGCAAAAGAAATTTTGTCGGATGTTGACGGGCTTGTTGTCCCGGGCGGTTTTGGTGTAAGAGGGATTGAGGGCAAACTAAACGCAATAAGATATGCAAGAGAAAACAATCTGCCGTTTTTGGGCTTGTGTCTGGGTATGCAATGCACGGTTATTGAATACGCAAGACACGTTGTCGGCTTAAAGGGGGCAAATTCTACAGAATTTAACGAAGGCACGCCGTATCCTGTTATAGATTTTATGCCCGAGCAAAAAAATATAGATGAGCTGGGCGGAACAATGAGGCTTGGAAAGTTTGACTGCATATTGCAAAAGGGTACAAAAGCCTACGATGCCTACGGAAAAGTAAAAACTATCTCAGAGCGTCACAGACACAGATATGAAGTCAACAACGAGTACAAAAAACAAATTGAAGACGCCGGGCTTGTGTTTTCCGGCATGTCGCCTGACGGACAACTGTGTGAGATAGTTGAATACCCGAAAAATGACTGGTTTGTTGCATGCCAGTTCCATCCGGAATTCAAATCACGACCAGAACATCCGCACCCGTTATTTGAAGGTTTAATAAATGCCATAAGCAAAAACAGGGGTGTGTAAATTTAAAGAAATATAACAATTTTATAAATTTTTGTGACAAAAGTGTTATTTTCTGAAAAATTTGGGTATTTATAATATAGAACACATTATACAGGAGTAGCGGCAGATGAATATACTTATCTCAAACGATGACGGTCTAATGGCTAACGGAATCAGAGCGCTTACAGAAGCTTTAAGCTGTGAACATGATGTATATGTAATAGCTCCTGACAGAGAGCGCAGTGCAGCCGGTCACTCTTTGACACTGCATACGCCGTTAAGGGTTGAAGAACTGGATCCTAAATTCGGCGCGAAAAGGAACTGGGTAACAACAGGCACTCCCGGTGACTGCGTAAAAATCGGTTTAAGCGCTATTTTAGAGCCGCATGAAATGCCTGATCTTGTGATTTCCGGCATAAACCACGGGCCTAATCTGGGTGCTGATATATTATATTCAGGCACTGTGAGCTGTGCATTAGAAGGCGCTATGCTGGGTTTTCCCGCTATTGCCACATCCCTTGCCGGTTTGCATTATGAAGTGGAAAATTTCACTTTTGCTGCTAACTTTATGGCAAAGTTTGTGAACAAAATTAAAGAGATAAATTTCCCGCAAAAATCTATTCTCAACATTAACTTCCCGTCCCTTGATGCGGAGGATATTGCAGGTATTGCCATAACAACGCTCGGAACACGAATGTTTACAAGCAAATACGATAAACGTATTGACCCCAGAGGCAAGACATACTACTGGCTTGCCGGAGAACTTATTGAATACGATGAAAACGACGGCACCGACATTAACGCCGTGCGGCAGAATAAAGTCTCTATTACCCCTATAACTTTTGAGATGACACATAAAAGCATCATGAAAGATTTGGAAAAAGCTTTTTGCGAAGAGCACACCTGTGACTGGTTTGGCGCAGAAGAAAAAGACAAAAAGAGCAAATAAATAAATTATAACAAAGACCTGCTTTATATGCAGGTCTTTTGTCAGTGAAATATACTTTTAGCGCGTATTAAAATATAAAAAATGTTGTATAATTACATTAACAGTTATATTTCAAAATATGCAGGATTTAAGATGAAATACGATTTAGAACAAATACTCTCATGTGTAAAAAATGATGATGATTGGGTTAGAAAGTTTGTTATAGGCAGTTTGTTTATAATTGCTCAAATTATACTTTTAATAATCCCCTTACTGGCAATACCTTTGTTTCCCAAAGCAGTGCTCCCGTTATTTATAATTTGCTCATTATTAGTTGTAATAATTGGCTGCGCTGTATACGGTTACGGATTGCAAACAGCACATGACTATATAAATAATCCCCGCACAAAACTTCCGCAATGGAGTGAGTTCTTTTCTCACGCTTTTGTAGGGTTTAAAGCCTTGTTAGGCTCGATATTGTTTTATTTGCCGTTATTGTTTTTAACAGCCTGTGCTTTTGTTTTTGCGCATTATCTTGAGGGACATTCGCAAATATCTGAAACTTATAAGGTTTTAACTTTTTGCTTTAACGTTTTATGCGAGATAGTTTACCTTTTATATTTGCTTTTTTACCCGCTGTTTAATGCCAATTTTATAAAAGAATTTAACCTTTTTGAGTTTTTAAACGTATCAAAGGCTTATAAACTGTTTAAAAGCAGCCCTATGAATTATTTTATTCTTATTTTATTAATACTTGCATTTGGATTGTTGTTTAATACAGCAGTGATATCGCTTGCAATTACGGTTATAGGTTCAATATTAATCCCGTTTGTTATAATGTACATAAACATTATATGTTTGGTTTTAACTGCCCGATTTGTACAAATAACCGGTGAACAAAATTATCAGCAATAAAATTAAAATGAAATAAAGGAGAAACAAAAATGGAACTGGATTTTGAAAAATCTTTAACATACATATCAAAAGACCCTGGATGGGTAAATAAACTGCTTGCAGGCTCCGGGCTTGTGCTGGCAACCTTTGCCGTATTTCTTATCCCTCTTTTTGCATATATATTTACGGAATCAGCCTCTATAGGTTTAGGTTCGCTTGTTTTGTGTTTTATTTTATCAATTTTATTGACACTTTTACTGGCCGGTTACTTTGTTCAAACAGGGAACAGAAGAATTAACTATTCCAACACTTTTTTGCCTGACTGGAATGAGTTTGGCAAGATGATGAAAACAGGATTAAAGTATTTTGTAGGGTTGTTTATATACACACTTCCCATTATCCTTTTATCTTCTGTTTTTGCAAGCTGTCTTGCGTTTGCCATTGCGCACAACAACGTATTTCATCCGGCTGCATTTATATTGTTAACATTATTCGGCGCGCTTAATCTGCTTGTACTTATACTTACCATTGTATTTTGCCCTTTAATGATGGCAAATTTCTTTAAAGAGTTAAAAATTCTTGCTTTTGTTAATTTTAAAGATGCTTTTGAACTTTTAAAAGATAATGTAGCCAATTATTGTATACTAATTTTGCTGTTTTTGGCTCTGTCTGTTATGACACAGATAGCAATATCACTTCTTGGCATAACTATTGTCGGGATAATTTTTATTCCTGTATTGTATTTTTATGTTTACCTTGTTGCTGCAGAACTCATAGCACAATTTGTTCTTTGTGCAAAAGAAAAAATAATTAACAGCGAGGCTGTCTAATTATTACAGTTTATTTTGTAGCTTGGGGTGGGTGAAATCCTAACATACAGAATGTTGTGCAAGTTGCTTTGCCTGTCAGGTATTAAAAAAGCCGTTGATGAAAATAATCAGCGGCTTTTTATATCCCCAAAATTTATATTGATAACGGAACATGTGCGCAATACATAAGAATATTCCAGCCCTGTGAATATTTTATCTGGGTTGCGCTGCCGGTCGGGATAAAGACCCTGTTTTGATATTCAACAGGCAATTCAAGGGCGTTTCTTATAGCTGCTCTTATAAAGTTTGAATGGGTGACAACAATAATTCTTTTGGTCAAATTTTCTTCAATCAACTTATTTATTACAGAATCAACACGTGCCTGAAATTCAAGCAGAGTTTCTCCCCCGTCCGGAGCATAACTGGAGGTAAATTCGTGGTATTTATCAAGCATTTCCGGATATTTCTTTTCTATTTCCGTGTAGCTCAAGCCTTTCCAGATTCCAAACTCCTGATTTTTTAAATCCGGTCGAATAATAATATCTTTGTCATACTCCTTTGCCACATATTTTGCAGTTTGAATACAGCTTAAAGACTCGCCTGTATAAATTGCATCAACACGCGGAGAGCGCTGAACAACCCATCTGGCTATTTTTTCTGCCTCCTCCTGTCCTCTTTCGTTAAGCGGGGGATGGCTTTCTATATCACAGATACGGTTTTCTTCAGTATAAAGTGTTGCGCCGTGGGCTATGAAGGTTATTTTACATTTTCTTTTAAACAACATAAATTTACTCGATTCCTAAACTTTTGACTTTTAATCTGCTAAATAGTTTGTCGGCATAAAATCAGCAAACTTTAATTATTTTAATCAAAATAAATTAAAAGACCGAGATTATTAAAATCACGGTCTTTATTATATTTTTATCAGTTATTCAAGAATCATACCGTTGGTCAGGTCAATTCTGACAGGTTTTTGGAGTTTAAGATTCAGGATATCGCCTTCGTGAATAACAATTCTGTGTCCTTTTATAACCTTAAGGTAAAGTGTTTTCCAGAACCCTTCGAGTCTGTAACCGCCGACAGCATCGCCTAACAGCTGGGCTGTCTGGTTTCTGTCAGTGGTGATAGTATGTGTCTGCATATTGACAGACCCGTTTCTTACAAAAAGTCTGCCTCTTTTTACATCGGTTATTTTACCGTTAAGGCAATCACCTTCAACAAGAAGAAGATATTTTTCTTTTGTTACAAGGTTTTTAGGTAGTTTTGAGAAGAAATCGTCGTTAACATTTGAGTCTTTGCAGGTAATTTTTTTGTTCAATACCATGATAGGAATAACCGTACCGGCAGGGATTGTTGCAATGTAGCCGTCTACATCTGAATCAATCACAATACCTTCACCCATTCTGGGGCGCATAGCCTCTCTGAGTTTTTCATTAGGGTTCAATTTAGCCTGTTCCAGCATTTTTACAACAAATGCAGCGAGTTCAGCCCTTGTAGCAGGACGGTCAGCATTGATGTAGTTGTCTTCACCCGGTTCTTTAACTACCATACCAAGTATTTCAGCCTTGCCGGCAGCAATTATCAACCAGTCCGGCAGCTGGTCGTAGTCATCATAGCTGTTTTCGAGAATATCTTTGGCTTTCTGGTTAGAAATAGATTCTGTTGTCAAAGCATTAACAATTGTTGAGATAATATGACCTCTTGCAACTGTGCCGTAAGGATTAAAGTTGCCGTTAGGATAGCCCTTTAACAGGTCAAACATTACTGCTCTTTGTACAACACCGTAAAACCAGTCTTTTGTGCTGACATCTTTGAATTTTACGGGGTTTGTAATCGGTGCATTGGCCTGATCAAATGCCTTTACAACAATTGATGAAAATTCCGCTCTTGTGACCTTCTGGTCAGGACGATAAAGTCCGTCCGGATAGCCGACAACAACGTCAAAGTCTGTTAAAATCTGTATTTGCTTATATGCCCAGTGGTTTTTCGGCAGGTCTTTGTACTCTTTTGCAATAGTTGAAGCACAGGATATACCGAAAATAACAGCAAGCATAAGTGCTTTTGTTAAAAATTTCTTCATATCATTCTCCTTATTAAAACACTCGATTTAGTTTACTCTGGTTACTTGATTTTATCAAAGAAACAACATCTTGTCATTATATTACGATAGTTTAATTGATACAAAAGTATACGAAAATGTCTGAGTAGGTCTTCGTTTGTACCCTGAGACATCCTGATATGTATTGCTCGTAATTTTTATACCGGAGCCGGTTGAATATATGAAATATTTACAAACGTAAAGGCAATTCCCCTTTTGGAATTATTGTTGTAATATGTTTGCATATACAAAATAAAAAATAAGTGAAAGTATTATGGATATTCAAAACAATTCAAACAAAGACATAAAAGACGAGTTAATAGAAAAAATTGCTCAAAATCCGGCAGATGAAAACAACTACATAGAACTTGGCAAAATTTATATAGGCGAAACCGATTATAAAAACGCCCTCGGTGTCTATGAGTCTTTGCTAAACGTAAACCCGCTCAATTCGCAGGCGCTCATTAACGCCGGAAGTTTGAATTTTTATTTTAAAAATATCGATAAATCTATTGATTACTATTCCAGAGCCGCAGAAATCGAGTCTAAAAGCTTTTTAATATATATGAATCTCGGCAATGCTTACGCTGAACTCGGGCAGTTTGAACCTGCTATGAAAAATTACGAAAAGGCTCTTGAACTTGAACCAAACAGCGCAGCTTTGTATAACGCAATCGGGCTTTTGTTTCAGGACAAAAAAGACTATTTATCAGCCATTGTTTATTATGATAAAGCAATAAATTCCGATTCTAATGACCCTGAAACATACATAAACAAAGCAAGCGCACAGATGTCTATGCATATGTATAAAGAGGCAATAAAATCTTTAAAACATGCCGTAGAAATAGATTCTAATAACTTAAAAGCAATGATTTGCATTGCGAACTGCTATGCGTCATTAAAAGATTTCACAAATGCGGATAAATATTTTGAAAAATGCTATGAAATTGACAATAAAGCATATCAGGTCTTTATTTGCCACGCAATAGCATACTCTGATGCAAACAGAATCGATATGGCTATTAGCAAGTACAAAGAGGCAATATCTATTGCGCCAGGTATGCCAAATGCCTATATATTGCTCGGTAATATTTATGTTGACCGAAAAATGTATACAGAGGCGGTAGAATGTTATAAAAAAGCTTCTGCCATCTGTCCGCATGACGCAAAAATTTATTCCTTTATAGGCAATACCTACTTTATGCTTGAAGATTTGCCGCAGGCGATTTACACTTACAGAAAAGCGCTGCAATGCGATGAAAAATCAATAGAAAACAAACTTGTATATATTGAAATTTTGCAGGAATACATAAAAAGAAAACAGGAAACTGCAACAGCATAGATAATAATTAAACTAAATACGGGGAGAAAAAATTGTCATACTCTAGAAACACATCACCTTCAGTAATGGAAAGACTGGTTGCCGCTGCGACATATATAATGCCGCTTATAGGTCTTGCGTTTTTTATAATTGCTTATATGCTCAAAAAAGACATAAGACCGTTTTTAAAATATCACATTTTTCAGGCTATTTTTATAGCTTTTGCACTCTGGCTCATTATCACGGGGCTTGGTTATCTTATGAATTTATTAAGCTACATACCGATATTAAAAAATATAATAGGGCAGATAACATTTTTACTTAACACTCCTTTAATTTTAGGTTTTTCAATTGTAACGCTTATCTATACGGTGTTTGTATTGTATCTTGTAATTAGTGCCCTTTGCGCTAAAGACAGCTATGTACCGTGGGTTTCCGATATCATTAAAGAAAACCTCAGAGGTCAGATTTAATAACATTTGCGGGGAAGAGGATAATGAAATTTGATACAATAGCAGTTCAATATGCACACAAAGCCGGCTCAAACAGACACTGTATACCTGTTCCGATATACCAGACAACGGCCTTTGATTTTGACAGTGTTCAATATGCGGCGGATTTGTTTGATTTAAAAGAGCAAGGCGACATATATACAAGGATTTCCAACCCCACAACACAGGTGCTTGAAGAAAGAATCGCAGCCTTAGAAGGCGGAGTCGGCGCTCTGGCTGTATCTTCCGGACAGGCCGCCTCTACGCTTGCCGTGATGAATATAGCAAACGCAGCAGATGAGGTTGTTGCGTCATCAACATTGTACGGTGGCACCTTTAACCTTTTGAATGTTACGTTAAGAAAACTAGGGATAAATACTGTTTTTACAAGAGGAGAAAAACCTCAGGATTACGAGGAACTTATTACCGATAAAACAAAATGTATTTTTACGGAAATGATAGGCAATCCGAAACTCAATGTCGCTGATATCGAGGCTGTTGCAGAAGTTGCGCATGCACACAAAATTCCTCTTATTGTCGATAATACCGTTGCCTCTCCATACCTTTGCAACCCGATAAACTGGGGGGCGGATATTGTTATACATTCGCTCACAAAATATATTTCAGGTCATGGAAACTCCATGGGCGGTGTTATCGTAGACTCGGGAAAATTTGACTGGGAAGCCTCGGGTAAATTCCGTGAGCTTACAGACCCTGATGAAAGCTATCACGGATTAAGCTATACAAAAGACTTTGGCAAAAGCGCTTTTATTGTCAAAGCCAGAGGCCAGCTTTTAAGAGATTTAGGCACCTGCATAAGCCCGTTTAACTCTTATCTCACTCTTTTGGGCTTAGAAACTCTGGGGTTAAGAATGCAGCGTGTAAGCGAAACTGCACTAAGTGTGGCTAAATATCTTAAAAACCATCCTAAAATATCCTGGGTAAACTATCCGGGGCTTGAAGACAACGAATACTACCCGCTTGTTAAAAAGTATATGCCCAGAGGCGCGTCTTCTATAATAAGTTTCGGAATAAAAGGCGAAAACATGTCAGGACGCGAAGCCGGCATGCACTTTATAGAAAATGTAAAGCTGTTGATACATGCAACAAACATCGGCGACTCACGCTCAATCATAACTTATCCGTGCCTTACCACGCACAGGCAGCTGACGGATGAACAACTGAAAGCCTGCGGAATTTCAGATGATTTTATGCGTTTGTCAGTTGGTCTTGAGGATGTTGATGATATAATTGAAGATATCGAACAGGCTTTGCCGTAATTTTTATTAAGAATAAGAAGGAAGTTAGAAAAATGCAAGAATACGTTCAATCAAAGATTAGAGCTATAGAGGATTTTCCTAAAAAAGGCATAATATTCAGAGATATTACAACAGCGGTGAAAGACCCGCAGGCAATGAGATATATGATAGATTATCTCTATGACAGATATAAAGATGAAAGAATAGACTATGTTGCGGGTATAGAATCACGCGGCTTTATTTTCGGCGCTGCTCTTGCATACAAACTCGGGGCGGGGTTCATTGTAATAAGAAAACCGGGCAAACTTCCGGCAGAAACAATTTCTCAGGAATATGAACTTGAATACGGCACAGACACAATTGAAATGCATGCTGACGCAGTTGAACCCGGCAAAAAAGTGCTTATTATAGATGACCTTTTGGCAACCGGCGGAACAGTTGATGCGGCTGATAAATTGCTTAAAAAAGCCGGTGCAAATGTTGTTGGGGCTGCATTTATTATTGAACTTACAGACCTTCACGGTAGAGAAAGGCTGAAAGATATAGATGTTTTTTCCATGGTGCAGTTTGAAGGTGATTAGTTAAGACCTTAATTTCTATAAACAATTCAGTAGATATCAATTTGCCAGCATTGATTGTTGGAAGATGAATACAAAGTATAGTAGGATGGGTAAATCCGCAAAAAACATCCCTCAATGACAATACATTGAGGGATAAATATTGTGTTTATTTGCGTTTTTAAAGACGGGTTGCGATTATTATTTACTAGTAGTTAGCTTCACTCATAAAAAAGAAGGCTCTCGGATGTTTGCACACAGGGCAGACTTCAACCGATTTTGCTCCTCTGTGTCTGAAACCGCAGTTTGCACATTCCCATTCAACCTCTTCATCTTTTTCAAAAACTTTACCGTTTTTGAGGTTTTCGAGAAGTTTTTTATAACGGTCTTCATGGTGTTTTTCAATCTCTGCAACCTTTTTAAAGAGAAATGCTATGTCTTTGAAACCTTCTTCTTCAGCTTCTTTGGCAAATTGAGCATACATTTGTGTCCATTCATAATTTTCGCCGTTAGCAGCATCTTCAAGATTAGTCATTGTATCTGCAATTTGACCGTTATGCAAAAGTTTGAACCATAGTTTGGCATGTTCTTTTTCGTTGTCTGCTGTTGCTTCAAAAATCTTTGATATTTGCACGTAACCTTCTTTCTTAGCCTGAGAGGCATAGTATGTGTACTTATTACGAGCCTGTGATTCTCCTGCAAACGCTTCCATAAGATTTTTTTCTGTTTTACTGCCTTTTAATTCCATAATTTCTCCTTTTTTAAACACAGAGGGGCTTACAATATTTTATTTTGCTGCCCCCCGCTTATCTCTTTTATATTTGATTGCTGTATTTCTATTCTTCCGGTGAAAAGTCTTCTTTACCAACTCCGCAAAGCGGGCAAACATAATCCTCCGGTAAATCTTCAAAGGCTATATTATCATTTTCTGACGGATCATAAACAAAACCGCATACATTACATACATACTTCTTCATCTGATTCTCCTTACTATTTTTTGTTCTTTGCTAAACAGTTGTTGCAAATTCCTCTGATTTGCACGTTAATGTCTTTAATTTTACCATATTTGTTTGCATTTTGGGGTAAATCAACTTTTTCACCCTGCTCTAAAAATATATCATAGACTTCATTACACTCAGTGCATATAAAGTGATGATGGGGTCTTTTATCAGCATCAAATCGGGCTTTTGGTAATTGATTATCTACCCTAAATATCATGTCAAGCTCTTCTAAGGATGCCAGCGTTCTGTAAACTGTATCTACAGAAACATTAGGCATTTTATCTTTTACCGCATCGTATATTGTCTCTACATCAGGGTGGCTGCAGGATTTTGCAACCTCTTCAAATATTGCAATTCTTTGAGGTGTTACCCTCATTCCCTTTGTATGACACGCCTGTTTAAGTTCTTCAATGCGTTCTTCTAAAGATAATTGCTTATTCATACAATTTCCTAAATAGTAATAATTACTATTTAAATTATAGCATATTATTATACTTATTCAAGTTCTGTAGAATTTGAAAGTATCACCCGTAAAATGAATATATGTTTATGCGGAGATATTTGAGCAGCCGGCAGTTTTCATTTCCTCTTTAAAATCGCGTATTTTATGTTTAACACTGCAGCTTAACTGCTCGAATGCACGTTGTTTATTATTTTTTTCCATCCAGTCATTGAACATTTTCTCAAATCTTTCGCCTGTAATTATGTCAGCGTTAGCAAGCGGGCCTGTTGATAATTTTTCAATATAATCCTGAATAAAAGGCTGGCTAAAGTCTGTAATCATGTCAGAAATTTCCATGCCTGCATTAGAATATCTTATAATGTCGTTTTTTATATCAGGCTTAAAGAGTTCAAAAGTTACACCGCTTGTGTCGCAGCCTATATATTTGGTTTTTGAGCCAAGTCCCCATTCTGTTGTAGCCTGCATAATCAAATCAGTGCTGTTTTTTAAGTCACTGGAAACACCGTCAGTGTGGCAGTCAAAGAGTTTTTCTTCCACGCTGTAGCCGCCGTAGTTAACAGCCAAACTGCTTAAAAGGGATTCAACGGTTATTCTGTTATTATCAGTCGGTTTCATCATTGTTAAGCCTGAGGCGTCGCCTCTTGACTCGTTAACAATAAAGTCCAGAGTCTGCACAGGTTGTTTGGCTTTTTGGGTTTCGTCTTTGAATATATGGTTTAATATTATCTGGTTAATAGCGTGTCCTGCTTCGTGAGCACGCGTCTTTTTCAGTTCATATTCAGTTTTTTCGCTGTCATTTTTTATACCGACTATGGATTCCAGCTTGGCTTCTGTAATATCTTTTTGCGTTATATAAGGTATTTGTCGGCCTTTGTACAAAGTTTTTCTGTATGCACGTTTGATGATATCGGCAAGTTCGGCGCCTGAAAGGCCTGCCGTAGATTTTGCAAGATTATCAAGCAATTTTTTCTTTTCCGTATCATCTTTGAACGGTTTTTCTTTTGCATTGATTTCAAGAATTTCCCGTCTTGCTTTTTCGCTGAATCTCGGGTCATCAATTTTAAATTCCAGGTCTATACGACCTTTACGAAAAGCGCTGTCAAACATGTCATGTCTGTTTGTTGCAAAAATCGTTATAACTTTAATATCGCTTTCTTCTTTAGATTGTACACCGTCCAGCTCGCCTAACAGGGCGTTGAGTGTAGCATTACCTTCTCTGTTGGAAGAATTGCTTCTTTTCCCGGCAACTGCGTCTGCTTCGTCGATAAATACAATTGCTGTTTTAGAAGCGCTTGCTCTTGCAAGATTACGTGCCTGCGCGTATATATCTCTTACGTTTTTTGCCCCTGCGCCTACATATATTTCATTAAAGCTGCTGCCGTTGGTACTTATTAACGGAACACCTGCCTCACCGGCAATTGCAGTAGCAAGCAAAGTTTTTCCCGTTCCGGGAGGTCCGTAGAGAAGAATTCCGCCGGGCTTATCTGCATTTTTTACTTTAGGGTTGCTTAATATATTCAACAGTTCTTCCTGAATCTGTTTTTTTACATTAAACATACCGCCTACATCAGAAAATCTTGTTTTAACGTGGGAATAAATTTTGTAATTTGTCTTTTTGCTTTCCTGTGCTTCGTTTTCAGGAAATTGGAGTTTGTTATTTTTGTTGTTTTTATCTTTAGCCGCACGCTTGTATTTTTCTGCAATTACAGGATTATCTATCTCAAACTGTGCCCGTTGTGCAGCCAGTTCCTGAGCAACCTGCGGATAGCCGGTATCTCTTAGTTCATCAACCATATCGGTATTGATACCAAAGGTGTTTTTAGGCTTTAGATAATAAAAATCAGCCTGTTGTTCAGGTTTTAACGTCTTGATTATAGAAAGAATTTTATGTGTTGTTAAGAGAGTTTTATCGTAATTAACAGACATAATTAACGGGCCGTTCATACGGTTTCGGTCAGGCACAATAAACTTAAATTTAGTTGTGTCGTCTTCACAGTCTTCAACTAGCTCCAGAAAACTATTAGCTATATTTATATTTTCATTTACAAGGGCAACATTAAACGGCGAGTCGTCTGTTCCGTTTCGGGAAAGTATAAAGTTAGAAATTACGGTTTCATTTTCGCTATTTAATCTTTGAAAGAAGGACTTTGTGTCATAGCCGAAATTTTTAGCTGTATTCTGGTTTTTTATATCAATATCCGAGTCTACAAGTTTTAAAAAGTCTCTGTAATAATCTTCTGCAATATATTTGTCATCGACTTTTTTTCTTCCAAAAGAAGGTATAAATTTTTTGTTATACGGATTTGTATACAACTCCTTGTTTGGATTGTTGCGGCTAATATAACTAACTTTCATTATAAAATAATCCTTAACACAATACTCTCAATATTCATTAAACAATTAAGCATGGCTTTTTTTGTTAATTTATTACAAAATATTAAGTTAAATGTTACATTTGTATTAAAAATACAGCATATGCGGGAATATCATTAGGTGTAGCTTGTAAAAATTTGTTAAGACATTTTTTGTAAAACATAAAAACTAAAATTGTAAAAATATTTTGTATCAAATGACGCAAAATGTTGTATTATAGTATCGGATAGACAAAGAAAGGAATTAGTTATGTGGGAAAAGGATGTTAACATTAACGACATCAAAGAAATCAGAGTTAAAACTAATGTTTACTTTGGTGTCGGCGCTATCTCAAAAATAGAAGATATAGCAAAAGATTTAAAAAACAAAGGTATAGACAAAGTTATTGTCGTAAGCGGAAGGAATGCATATAAATCAACCGGCGCGTGGGATTGCGTAGAAAAAGCACTCCAAAATAATGCAATCGGCTACACAAACTACGCCAAGGTTACACCTAACCCGACTACTGACGCAATTAACGAGGCAACTGCTCAGGCTAAAGAATTCGGGGCTAAAGCGGTTATAGCAATTGGAGGAGGCTCTCCGATAGATACAGGCAAGAGCGTTGCTATTTTGCTTGAATACACTGACAAAACAGCGGAAGATTTGTATGAACTCAAATTTGCACCGCAAAAAGCTGCTCCGATAGTAGCAATTAACCTTACGCACGGTACCGGTACAGAGGTTAACAGATTTGCAGTTGCAACACTGCTTGCTAAAGATTTTAAACCGGCAATTGCGTACGATTGCATTTATCCGTCATATTCAATTGATGACCCTCAGTTGATGACGAAACTCTCTAAAAATCAGACTCTGTACACATCAATTGATGCTGTTAACCACGTTGTAGAGGCTGCAACATCAACTGTAGCATCGCCTTATGCAATTACGCTGGCAAAAGAAACTATAAGACTTGTTGCAAAATATTTGCCTAAAGCCGTAGCAAATCTTGAAGATCCGGAACCGAGATATTATCTGCTTTATGCATCACTCTTAGGCGGTGTAGGTTTTGATAACGGTTTGTTACATTATACGCATGCCCTTGAACACCCGTTGAGTGCGGTAAAGCCTGATTTGTCACACGGTTTGGGGCTTGCTATGCTGCTGCCTGCTGTTGTTAAGGCTATATATCCTGACAGAGCTGCTACTCTTGCTGATATTCTTGAGCCGATTGCACCCGGTTTAAACGGAACCCCCGATGAAGCTCAAAAAGCTGCTAATCTGGTGGAAAAATGGCTGTTTGACGTAGGTGTAACACAAAAACTCACAGATGACGGTTTTAGCGAGGCCGATGTAGACAAACTTGTAAATCTCTGTTTTACAACACCTTCTTTAGACGGATTGTTGGGTATAGCACCGAATGAAGCAACAAAAGAACGTGTAAAACAGATTTATGAAGAATCTATGAGACCTTATAACAAATAAAAAGTTATTTAACAACTATAATGCCCTCATTCTTGTTAAAAGATGAGGGCATTTATATTTATAACTTCCGGCATTTGTTGATTTGTCCCCCCAAAAAAATGCAATTAATCAGTAGAAAAATAAAAAAAAGAAACACTCGAATCAGAGAATACCGTAACGCCTCCGACCTTTGTGGAGTGAGTTACAGAAAGTTACACAAACAACTACAAGCGAGGTTTGTTTGAGGCACGGGGAATTATTTGAACCAAATTAATCTTTGTACTTTAGCAATTTTTACGTGCCGAGTTGCCGAGCACAGGTTTGCGCGAAGTGAGCCGAGGCTGGAGCCTTACGCGCAGGCGGAAGGCGTAACGCCGTTAAAGGCGAACGAGTAAGACGTGTTACTTTCTGTATGAACGAAACAGTAGGTCGGAAAGTTTCTTGGGCTCCACCCGTTCTTTGCGTCAAATAATGGGTGGAACATAAAGCAAAAATCTTTGTTTTTATTGTTTTCTTTATGTTCATTTCTTTTCTTTTGTGTTGCAAGGACTCCGTTTGAAAAGTGCCAGTGACACTTTTCAAATGGAGGTATGCTAAGTCAAAAGCGTAGCTTTTGCGTGCAGTATAAAAATTAAGAAACGAACAAATGAAAAGTTCACTATTTACAGTTTCAAGAAAACAAGAAAGATTAATATTATTTCGTGAAGCCATTTTGCACGAAATCAAAGATTTCGGCAAAAGAAGGCAAA
>CALUQS010000101.1 GCA_944322975.1 Candidatus Gastranaerophilales bacterium | reverse complement strand
CAATGGCATAATTTTTGACACAATGCTCGCAAGCTATATAAATGACCCGTCGAGAAAGCACGGGCTCAAGGTGCAGGCGGCCGAGAACCTCGATTATTTTATGACAGAGATTGCAGAATTGATAGGCAAGGGCAAAAACCAGATAACCATGGATGATGTACCTGTTGAACAGGCGTCTGATTACGCTTGTGACGATGCTTTCGCCACTCTTGAGCTTACACGTTTCTGGCAGGAAAAACTCGATGACGACGGATTAAAACTGCTGTATGATATGGATTTGCCGGTTTCTATTGTGCTTGCAAAGATGGAAGCGCAGGGAGTTTCGCTCGATACGCAATACCTTGCAGAACTGAACAAAGAGCTGGATGAAAAATTAAAAGAGATAGAAGAAAAAATCTACTCTCTTGCCGGTGAAAAGTTTAATATAAACTCTCCAAAACAGGTCGGAGCGATTCTTTTTGAAAAGCTGCAAATTCAGCCAAAGACAAAGAAAAGAGGCGCTCAGAAATTTTCTACGGATGCAAAAGTGCTCGAGGAGCTTGCAAAAGAGTATGAAATAGCTGACTGTCTTTTGCAATACAGGCATTACGCAAAGATGAAATCCACTTATGTTGATGCATTGCCGGATTTGATAAGCCATGTTGACGGAAAAATCCACACAAGCTATAACCAGACAATCACTGTGACAGGAAGGTTGTCTTCTTCTAATCCAAATTTGCAGAATATTCCCGTGAGAACGCAACTCGGCGGAAGGATAAGAAAAGCTTTTGTTCCTCAGGATAAAGAAAATCAGGTGTTGTTGTCGGCGGATTACTCACAGATAGAGTTGAGGCTGCTTGCGCACTGTTCAAAGGATGAAAATTTAATTCATGCTTTTAAATCGGGTGAGGATATCCATGCACAAACAGCCGCAAAGGTCTTCGCTGTAGGTTTGAATGAAGTTACCAAAGAAATGCGAAGCAGAGCAAAAGCCGTAAACTTCGGTATAGTATACGGCCAGACACGCTACGGGCTTGCGAGTGCTCTTGGTATTTCCAATGAAGAAGCACAGCTGTTTATCGACAAATATTTTGCGACTTATCCTAAAGTCAAAGAGTATATGGAAAACTCCATCCAAAAAGCTTATGCAAACGGATATGCAGAAACTATATACGGACGCAAAAGATACCTTCTTGATGAATTGATGAGCACAAACCACAATATAAAAGAGTTTGCACAGCGCGCAGCAATCAATACTCCGCTGCAAGGTTCCGCTGCTGATTTAATAAAACTTGCAATGATTGACCTTGATAAAAAATTTGCACAGGAAAATATAAAATCCAAAATAATTATGCAGGTGCATGACGAACTTATCATAGAAACTTACAAAGACGAGTTAGACAAAGTAAAAGAGCTCACAAAAGCAGCTATGGAGCTTAATCAGCCGCTTGCCGTTCCTCTGGTTGTAGATATGGAGTGGGGAACTTCCTGGTTTGAGGAGGAGGAATAAATATGTCTAAAACTGCAAAAAAAATATTCATGGCTTTGTTTATTCCGTTGGTTGTTGCCATTTTATCGCCCTCTGCCGTACAAGCACAGGAAAAATCTACCGTGCAAAGCCAGAGCGCTTATACCAGTTATCACGATTGTATAAGGTTATACAAACTTCCTTTCGGCAAACTGTATTTCCTTGCGCTTTCTGCGGCAACTGCTCTCGGTTATGAAATCAGAGAACTTCAATCAAGAAACGGTTACATAATTATAGAAGCTGACGGGCATGAGTTTTTGTTATCAGTAAACGCAAAAAACAAATCATATACTTATCTAAAGCTTTCACCCTGCGATAATAACTATTATTTTAATCCGCAAATACCTAAAAAGATTTTTAATTATGTTGACCTGAATTTTAATATGGATATAAAGGATTTAAAATTTTAAGACCGTTATAAAAATAACCGTAAGTTTATCAGGCAGCCATTTCGTTTAAAAAAGTAACAATTAATACTTATTAGTTGGCACAAATCATTATTTTCTATATAATTGTATGTAATTATACAAAAAATAAAGGAAAAATTAATGATAAATTCTGTTGTTTTGGTCGGCAGGGCAGGACAGGATCCTGAGATGAAATATTTTGAATCAGGAAAAGTTAAAACTACTTTTTCTATAGCAGTAAACCGCTGGGATTCAAAAACAAAAGCCGAAGTTACAGACTGGTTTAATGTTGAGTTATGGGATAAATTAGCAGAAGTCGCCGGTGAATATGTAAAAAAAGGCAAACTCGTCGCGATTGACGGCAAACTTGCTTCCAGCAAATGGAATGATGCATCAGGTGCACAGAGAGAAAGATTTTTTATAAGAGCCTCTAACCTGAGATTGCTCTCTGCCGGTCGTGCAGATCAGCCTGTAGCATAATTAATACAATTTTAAAACAGGGATAAAACATGTTTATATCTAACAATATCGGCATTATAGCCGATGATTTAACCGGTGCCGACGATACCGCTTTGCAATTTCATTTGAGGGGGGCAAATACACAAATTCTCCTTGACGATACTATTGTGCCTGAAAACAAAGTCAGCACTCAGGTATGGGCTATCCCTACAGAAACCAGAAATATAGACGCACACAGCGCTTACGAAAGGGTAAAACAGGCGGCAAATACTCTTGCACAAACCTATAACGTTGAATATTTTTATAAAAAAATGGACTCAACCCTGCGCGGACACATTGCAGTGGAAGCACTTGCAGTTTTAGACGCACTGGATTGGGACGCAGCCGTTATTATACCGGCATTTCCGCAAGAAGGACGAACAACAATCGGCGGTTATCATCTGTTAAAAGGCATCCCGATTGAAAGAACAGAGTACGCACGCGACCCAAGATTTCCTATTTATGAATCACATATACCAACTGTTCTTCGAAATGAATTACAAAACCAACAGGATGACATAGTAGACCTTATTGAGCTCAGGACAGTAATTAAAGGTGCAGGGCCAATTCTTAAAAAACTAAACGAGCTTATTGAAAAAGGGGTCAAACTCATTGTTGTTGATGCTATCTCTATAACAGATATTGAGCAGGTTGTGCTTGCTATAGAAAAAAGTTCATATAAAATTTTGCCATGCGGCTCTGCAGGATGTGCACAGGTTCTTGGCAATATATGGCTGCCTGAATCTGAAAATCATCATCAGGAAAGAACTATTCCCTCATTGCCAAAACTCCTTGTCTCAGGCAGTGCAACCCAGACTACTTCTTTGCAGATTCAAAAACTGCAAGACAGTGATGATATTGAAAATACATATTTTATTGACCTTAAGATGGAAGATATACTTGAAGGGGTTAATGAGGATATTGTAAAAAGAGTTTCTCAAAACCTTATTAAAGATAACGTTGTTGTCGTGCACACTTCTGATTTAACAGTAGATTCAAAGATTATTTCTCAGATTCTTTTTGATAATGAGCTTTCTAAAAGCCAGTTTCTCTCAAAAATCAGTGAATACCTTGCAGCGTTGACAAAACGTGTTTTGTTTAATAAGGATGCTATTCTTATTACAGTCGGAGGAGAAACATCTTTTAAATGTTGCAAAGCTATAAACAGCAACGCTTTACAGATTATTGATTCAATATTGCCGGCAATACCTCTTTGTCTTGATACAAAAGCCCAATGGGTTATTACAAAGTCAGGAAATCTCGGTAATTCAAACACTTTGATTGATATTTTAAAATATTTTGAGCAGCATGAGTAAAAAAATAGCAATAACAGCAGGAGATTTTAACGGTATCGGGCCTGAAATCATTATTAAAGCACTACATAAGCTTGATTTAGATAAAGATACTGTACTTCTTATCGGGGCAAAATCTCTTTTTAACGGATTAGATAAAAATTATGAGATTATAGAAGTTCCTTTTAAAGAACAATGGCTTTCTTACGGCCGTGAAACAAAAGAGGCAGGCGAATTTTCTTATAATTGTCTTAAAAAAGCCTGTGAGCTTGCTAAAAATAATATTATAAAAGCAATCGTCACCGCACCGGTATCTAAGAACGCTATGCATCTTGCGGGGTACTATTTTTCCGGTCAGACAGAAGTTCTGGAAAAGGAACTTGCTGATTCTTCAAAAAACCGGAAGGCTGAAATGGTTTTTGTTTCAAAAGATTTGAGAATACTTCTTTTAACAAGACATATTCCGTTAAAAAATGTCAAAATCACAAAAGAACTTTTGATAGAAAAAGTCCAAAGGATAAGCAGTGTATTAAAAAACAATTTTAATATTGAAAAACCGAGAATTGCGCTGTGTTCGCTAAACCCGCATGCCGGAGAAAACGGTATCTTAGGGCAAGAAGAGATACAGGAGTTTGCCCCTGCAGTTGAGTATTTAAAAGCACAGGGGATTGATATATCTTCTCCGATGCCGTCAGATACATTGTTTGCAAAAGCAGCAAAGGCATATATGTCCGGAGAAAAGCAGCCCTATGATATGTATTGTGCCTGCTATCACGATCAAGGTCTTATTCCGATAAAAGTACTTGCAATGGATAATACAGTCAATATGACAGCGGGTTTGAGTATAATAAGGACATCTCCGGCGCATGGAACTGCTTACGACATCGCCGGCAAGGGTATTGCCGGCGAAGATAGTATGATTTGTGCCATAAAACAGGCATTAGTCTAATTCAGACATCTTATTTTCTAAAAATTTGACAGTTTCAGATTGTCTGTGGATGTAAGGGTTTTTCTTAGCAATCTTTTTAGCTGATTTCAAAAGTTTATAGGCTTCTGTATTATCGTCATTAACCTTTTCTTCCAGTGCTGCTGTTACAACTGAATCTGCAATAATTTCATGGATAACAATATTTGTAGTTTTTAAAAGAAGATAATCAATTCTTCCTTTTTTCTTGCCGATACAAGCCATAAGCGCCTCATCAGCGTCTTTTTCATTCATTTGCAAAAGACATTTGTCTGTAATTCTGCTTTTATACACATTCACAATTTGTTTGCTCTGGCGGATTCTTTCTTTGCGTATTTTTATGGCTTCATCGTATTTTTTTTCAGCTGTAATTTTGTCAATGTAAACCTGGCATGACGGAGCAAATACGTTTTTGCACATATCATCAAACTCTTTTGACGGGTCGTAAAGCACTACTGCTCTATAAATTAATGAGGCGCAAAAAAGTACTACAAATATTATTGAATACATTACTGCTTTTTTCTTTGTCATTGTTATATCTCCTTCTTTGTTAATTTGTCTAAACTATATCACATTATTGTACAAGCTGGGAATAATCTTTTGTGATGATATTTTCTATACTTTTAAAAGTGAAGGAGGTTATCATGACAAAAATTTTAGAGATGTATAAATGTAATGTGTGCGGAAATATAATTGAAGTAGTCTTGCCCGGGGCAGGAGAACTTGTCTGCTGCTCACAGCCTATGGAAAAAATGGAAGAGCACACAATATCAGAAGAAATGTACGGCGAAAAGCATGTACCGGTCATGGAAAAAACTCAAGAGGGAATAAATATAAAAGTAGGGAGTGTTCCACACCCGATGGAAAAAGAACACTACATTATGTTTATAGAGGCTAACTCTGCCGACAAAAGATATGTTAAGCGAAAATATTTATATCCAGATGAAGAACCGGTATTGAATTTAAAATGTTCTTGCGATAAAGTGATTGCGAGAGAATTATGTAATATTCACGGATTATGGACATCTGATGATGAGCAATCCGATGACAAATAGATTGGAGTAAAAAATGATTTCAGAAAAAATGAATGCTGCTTTTAACAAGCAAATCAAAGATGAAATGTACTCATCAAACCTTTATCTTTCTATGGCTGCATATTTTGAACAAATAGGATTAAAAGGTTTTGCAAACTGGATGAGAGTACAGGTTCAAGAAGAAAATGCACACGCTATGGGTCTTTTTGATTATTTAATTTCAAGAGACGGAAGAGTGATTATTGATGCTATTGACAAACCTGCTTTTGAATGGGCGTCTCCGCTTGAATGTTTTGAAGCGGTTTACAAACACGAGCAGCTTGTTACTTCCTTAATCAACTCGCTTGTTGATGTTGCAGAATCAGAAAAAGACAGAGCTGCTGTTTCTTTCTTACAATGGTATATTAAAGAACAGGTTGAAGAAGAAGCTAACTGCTCTGAAATCTGTGCAAAATTGAAACTCATTGGCGACGACAAACACGCATTGCTGCTGATTGATCAGGAACTTGCAGCAAGAACCTATATTGCCCCGACAATAGCTTAAGTTTTAAATACATAAAAACAAGGGCGGATATTAGTCTGTCCTTGTTTTTTATATGTATAAAATTATTACATCCCGAGTTCTTTTAAAACGCCGTCTAAAGCTATTTTTACGTGAGCATAATTCAACCCGCCCTGCATATACGCAGCATAAGGCGCTCTCATCGGTCCGTCAGCAGACAGTTCTATAGTGGAACCCTCGATAAAACTTCCGCCAGCCATAATAAGTTTGTCATCATAGCCCGGGACTTCATCAGGTATCGGAGTAAGATAAGATTCAATCGGCGAATTGTGTTGTAAAGCCTTACAAAATGCCAACAAAGGCTCAGGTCTGCCAAATTCTATTGTCTGAATAAGGTCAGTTCTTACAATGTCCGGTTTTGGTGTAGAAATAAAACCGATATCTTCAAAGACCTGAGATGCAAGTATTGCTCCTTTTATTGCTTCAGACACAATCGAAGGAGCCATAAAAAGACCTTGAAATATCAAACGTGTCTGGTTAAGCATAGCCCCGCCTTCTGTGCCTATGCCGGGTGCCGTAAGTCTGTATGCAGCCTGCTCAACAAATTCCCGTTTACCGGCAATGTAACCGCCTGTTTCGACAATTCCTCCTCCCGGATTTTTTATCAAAGAGCCGGCTATAAGGTCAGCGCCGATTTCTAAAGGTTCTTTTTCTTCAACAAATTCGCAGTAGCAGTTGTCAACAAAACATATACAATCAGGATTTTTAGATTTTACAATATCAATAACCTTTTTTGTTGTTTCAATATTTAAGGATTTTCTTGTAGAATACCCTCTGGAACGCTGTATTGTAACCATATTTACCGATTTATCAATTGTTTTTTTAAGCTTATCAAAATCAACATACAGATTATTTACAAGAGGAATCTCTTCGTATTTGACACCGTGTCCCATTAAAGATGCCCTGTAATTTCCTCTTGTTCCGATAACCTCCTCCATTGTGTCATACGGCGTTCCAACAACAGATACAAGTTTTTCTCCGTGTCTAAGGTTTCCGAACAGGGCGCAGGCTATTGCGTGCGTGCCAGATACAAAATGATTACGCACAATTGCAGCCTCTGCGCTAAAGGCGTCTGCAAAGGTTTTGTCAAGAGCTTCTCTACCCATATCATCATGTCCGTAACCGCTCACTGTAGCAAAATGTTCCAGACCTATTTTATTTTTTCTGAAAGCTTCAAGAACCTTTTTCTGGTTAAATTCTTTTACTTTATCAACATGTTTAAAATATTTTTGAACCTTTTCTTCGGCTTGTTCAATTATCTTATTCATAAATAATTTCTTATCCCTATTCCTTTACCTCAATTAAATAATAACAAAAAAGAAAAAGCTTGTTTAGATAAAATTACCCGATTGTGCTTGTTATGACAGAGTATATTATGTATAATTTAGAAAACATCACTATAAGGGACGAGGATATGAGCAACAGAACAATTGCAGAATCGCTTATTAAAGCACAACAGTTTGAAGATGAAGATAAGTTTGAACAGGCTTATGAATGTTATAAATATGCATACAACATAGACAAAACAGATACAGAGGTTTTGCAAAAGCTCGCTACGGCTGCACAGATGCATCAGCATAATGAAGACGCAATAAACTACTGGAACGAATATATGCGTCTAAAACCGGAAGATCCTATTTCTTACAACCAGCTTTTAGATTTGTATTATCAGGAAAATAATTACGAATACTACATGACCAGAGCAAAGCTCAAAACAATAGAACACAGACTTCCTCAGGCAACAGATGACTACAAAAAAGCTATTGCCAATACAAATGATGAAAATGACATTCTTAATGCCCGATACCTGCTTGCTCATACATACGAAATCTTAAACAAACCTATGCAGGCTATAGACGAGTATTTAAAAATCCTTGACCATACAAAACACGAGGCAGTATATATATCTTTAGCAAATCTTTATTACACTGATGACAAAGATGCTGCGCTGAACATACTACAGCAGGCAATAAAAGAATACCCTGACAGTGCTGCTGTAAAAGAGTGCCTGTGCAAAGTATACCTTGCCTTAGGTGATTATGCCAAAGCTGAAGAATACGCTGTTAATGTATTAAATAAAATTAAAGCAATGCTTATGCAGGATAAAAATGAAGATGCATGGACTTTATTAGAAACACTTACTAATAAAGATAAACAGGATATAAGCTACAAAGCTTTGATGGCAGAGTATTATTATAATACAGATGACTCGGACAACGCCCTGAGCTGGATAGATGCACTGGAAAAGCAAAACCCTGACAGTCCGTTAGCAAGCCAGATGAGAGCCCTCGTTTATGAAAAAACAGGGGATGAGTTTAACGAACACTTTAACTGGGGAAAATACTATATCAAAAAAAACCAGTATGATTTAGCGCTTGATGAGTATTTAAAAGCTTACAATATGCAGCCTAAAAATACATTAATTATTAAAGAATTGATTAATTTATATTCTGTATTAAATGACAACTATGCATGTGCCGAATTTTGCGAAAAGCTTGTTGCAATTGAAAAAGATGATGTTGCCACATTAAAAAGACTTGTTAAATTTTACGAAGAACAAGGGTATGAAGATAAAGTCATAGAATATTTGCATGCACTTGCAGAGATTAACACAAAAGATTATGCAACGTTTTTAAAGCTCGCAAAACATGCCGAAAGCAACAAAAGAATCGATGACGCAATAGATTACTACCAAAAATATCTTAAATTTGCCCCGAGTTCTGACGAAAAAGAAGAAATTAAGCGCAAACTCGACCTGTTATCGACAGGGGAAATGGCTGATTCTGACGGATTTTTGGATAAAATCATCGGTTTTTTCACAAAAAAATAAAAAATACTTGAAATCAAAAATTTCGCATGTATAATTGATTATACAGTGAGAGGG
>CALUQS010000100.1 GCA_944322975.1 Candidatus Gastranaerophilales bacterium | reverse complement strand
TTGTTATTATATGGAAAATTTAGCATTATATTCATATTCGGCTAATACTTGTGAAAATAAAATTTTGTTAACATCAATTTAAAAATTTACATTATTTCATAATAACGCTGAATATAAGTTAATTTATACCGGTGTTATAAAAAAATTGCCGCTAAAAAGTCGAATGATTTAATATATTTTGAAACTTACGGATATACTGTATAATAAAGATTATTCGCAATTTTTATTACATGGTGGAATATGATTTTAGTCAATTTACTAATTATTTTATTTTTATTACTGGCAAACGGTTTTTTTGTTGCCTCAGAGTTTGCGCTTGTAAGCGTCAGACAAACAAGAATCAATCAGCTGGCAAATGAAGGGAATAAAACAGCTAAAGTTACGGTGAATGCTCTTAAAGAACTTGACCGGTATATAGCAGCAACACAGTTAGGTATTACAATTGCAAGTATCGGGCTGGGCTGGGTCGGAGAAGCGACTCTGGCAAAAATTCTTCATCCTGTATTAGATTTTCTGCCATATGTATCAAATACTATAGCTTCTCACACAATTGCGATTGCTCTGGCATTTGCGTTAATTACCTTTATGCATGTTGTAATAGGCGAATTAATGCCAAAATCAATTGCACTTCAATATCCGGAAAAAACAACACTGGCAGTCACCAGACCACTGGTATTTATAGCTAAAATTTTTACGCCGTTTATTTTTGTACTTAACGGTTTTGGCAATTGGTGTTTAAAACTGTTAAATATTCCTCCTGCACATCCTTCTCATGCCGTGCATACAGAAGAAGAACTTGATATGATTATTGATGCAAGTTTTCAGGGCGGGGTTTTGAATGAGACAGAAAATTTACTGCTTAAAAACTCGCTTAAGTTTACAGACCTGAATGCAAAACAAATTATGGTTCCACGATGTGATGTAACAGCAATTGCATTGGATATTGACATAAATGAGCTGGAAAGAATTATTCTTGAAAACCAGTATACAAGATACCCTGTCTATGACGGAAATATCGATAATATCGTGGGAATTTTGCATGTCAAAGATTTATATTCCTGCAAAATGAAAAATAAAGACTTTGAAATCAAACAATGCCTGAGAAAACCGCTGCTTGTACCTGAGACAATGACTACAGATTTGCTTTTACAAAATTTTAAAAATAATCACACTGAAATAGCAATAGTAATAGACGAATTCGGCGGGATGTCAGGTGTTATCACGCTGGAAGATGTTCTTGAAGAAATATTTGGTGATGTTCAAGATGAATTTGATGACGAAGAAAACGATATTAAAAAGGTCGGCGAAAACAAATATATTGTAAACGGATTACTGCGTGTTGATGAGTTTTTTGAATATTTCAATATAAATCAGCACGAAGAAGAGGTTGAAACCATAGCCGGCTTAATACAAAAACGTCTGGGCCGACTGGCTAAAATTAATGATGAACTTCAAATAGACGGATTAAAAATAAAAGTAGTTGAATTTAAAGGCCGACGTATTAAAAAAATACTTATCGAGCAAAATACTGAAAATGAATTAAGCTTAAAAAACTAAACATTACTGATTAGCATTATCAACGGTATGATATTAAAAAGAGGTTTATATATGGAATCAAGAGTTCAAAAAGCATTACAAAACAGACAAAAAGGTTACACCTGTTCTCAGGCTGTTATTTGTGCATACAGCGATTTATTCGGTATGGATGAAAAACAGACCTTTATGATATCAGAAGGATTTGGCGGAGGTATGGGAGGATTACAGCTAACCTGCGGTGCTGTAACAGCTCTTTTTATGCTTATCGGGCTGAAAAATTCTACAGGCAATCTAAACTCGCCTGATTCAAAAACAGCAACATATAAGCTTGTAAAAGAGGCAGCTCAAACATTTGAACAAAAAAACGGTTCAATAAACTGTGCAGAACTCAAAGGGGTTAAAACCGGCAAAATGCTCAGAAGCTGCGAGGGGTGTATTGAAGACGCCTGTTTAATCTTTGAAAATTATATTAAAGCCAACGAAAAAGTATTATCCAATGTTGCCGATACCAATCTCGCTTAATATATCTTTAAAGTTTTTGGATAATATTTGCGCAAAAACCTCGGGATCAATTTGTGTTGCAACCACTGACAGTAATTCATCAGGAAGTTCGTTAATCATTTTTACAAGATCATCAGGTTCGAGTTTGTTCATGTTTTTTACAATATCCTGCTTGTCCAGTTGTTGCAGAGGGAATGTGAGTGCGTTTTTGGAAAATTCCATGCGCAGATTTTCATCCTGTTTTGTTAATTCTGTAATAAGCTCTGCTTTTTCTTCACGTTCAAAGCATTGCAAAGCTTTTTGGAATTTGTCAGGTTCAAGTTTTTCCATCCAGTTTACAACATGCTCGGCACTCCAGTTGTTGTCCTCCTGGATTTTGCCTTCTTCTTGAAACATGTATTTTTCAATCATTTTATTTAATTTTTCTTCAGGAAGGCTTTTTACAATTTCCAATACTTTGTCTTTATCAAGTTTATCTGATTCAAAAAACTTATCTATCTCTTTTTCAGGAATCAATTTTAAAAACTGTTCCATAGAAAAAGCCTGAAAGACTATTGAACAAATTTTATTTTTCGGTAAGTCGTATATAAGACTCAGCAGTTTTTCTTTTGTAAAAAACATTAGCCCGAGAAGTAAATCTCCGGGTTCTAAAAACTGCATTATATACTCAAGGTCGGCTGTGTTCATATTAGAAAGAATTGCATATCTGTTTCTGGCATTAGATAATTTAAACAGTTTTAAAATCTGTTTCGGGTCATTAAGCACTTCCTGTTCAAATTTCTCAGCTCTGGGGTTGCCTTGCTCTGCTTCGGCTTCCATTATTTCATCAATGCTTTTTGAGCCGTACTGGTTTAAACGTTGAGTCCCTATCTCAAAGTTCTTGGTTAAATAGCTTAAATCTATATCAAGTCTTATCATTAGCTCACAACCTTATTACGTTAACCGAATTTGCCTCAAAAAACCGTCAAGTTCAAGAGTCTATATAATAATAAACGTTTTTTATATAGGTCATATATCAGTTTACATAAAAAATGTAACATTTCTTAATGTATTTTGTATAAATTAGGCAATTTTTCGAGAAAGATATACTTTGTATATACAAGAGAGTATATTTTTTAAGAAGAAAGAGAGAAAATTATGACAGCAGGCGTTCAATTTGGTATGTTACAAAAATTAAAAACTCAGGATTTCAGCACAAATCCTCAGGCAAAAAGCATTCAACAAGAATTAAAATCACAGGCAGATATTTTTACACAGGCAAAATCAGAATATGACAAAGTGGCACAAAGCGGAGAAGAAGGTACACAGGCTACCACCGGAGCATTTGCCCAAACTTCAATGAGTGTTGAAGAACTTGAGACTAAAATGAATGAAGAACAGGAAAAACTCGAAAAACTTATGCAAACACTCACAAAAGAAGCTGAAAAGAAACCTGAAAATAACGCTCCGAATGAAGATGATAAAAATAAGGTACAGCCAAAACAATTCGGCAGTTTAATGGCGTAATTTATATAAAAAGGCTTTAATTTAAAAAGGCACCTTTCAAATATTAAAAGGTGCCTTTGTGTTGTTATCTTAATTTAACGAGGTCGTATTTTCGCATTCTGATATTTTTAGGTGTAACCTCAACAAGTTCGTCATCGGCGATATATTCAAGACATTCTTCTAATGACAACAATCTTGGTGCTTGCAGCGTAACCATAACATCAGCGGTTGCTGTTCTCATGTTGGTAAGTTTTTTGGTCTTGCAAACATTAACCGCAATATCCTGAGAGCGGTTGCATTCTCCGACTATCATGCCTCTGTATACTTTTGTTTTTGGCACTACAAAGAATACGCCTCTGTCTTCAAACTGTGCGAGTGCATAAGGTACAGCCTCACCGTCTTCAAAGGCTATAAGAGAGCCCATTCTCTGGCGGTTTATGTCACCGGCATAGGGTTTGTACTCTGCAAAGGTGTGGTTCATAATACCTTCGCCTCTTGTCATTCTGATAAACTCTCCTCTGAAACCAATCAAGCCTCTTGCCGGAATTATAAAACGCATTTTTGAACGTTTGCCCGATGCCTGCATCTCAATCATTTCGCCTTTGCGTGAGGCGAGTTTTTCAATGCAGCCGCCTGCGCATTCTTCCGGAACATCAATCAGCAGGTCTTCGTACGGCTCATAAGTTTCTTCATTAATGGTTTTATAAATAACCTCAGGTTTAGACACCTGAAATTCGTACCCTTCCCGGCGCATTGTTTCTATAAGAATACTCAAATGGAGCTCGCCTCTGCCTGATACCCTGAATACATCAGTAGAGTCAGTATCTTCTACCCTGAGAGAAACATTTTTTTCAAGTTCCTGATAAAGGCGTTTTCTCAACTGTCTTGAGGTTACAAATTTCCCCTCCTGTCCTGCAAACGGGCTGTTATTTACAGAAAAATTCATTTGTAAAGTAGGTTCATCTATTTTTATCAACGGCAAAGCCTGCGGATTTTCTAAACAGGCAATGGTTTCACCTATTTGTACATCCGGGAAGCCTGCTATAGCAACAATGTCTCCGGCATGTGCCTCTTTGATTTCTACACGGCCGAGGTCTTCAAAACCAAAAAGTTTAAGAACTTTGCCTTTTGTGATTGTACCGTCTGTATGGATGTGGCTTACCTGCTCCTGTGATTTTATTGAACCGTTTACGATTCTGCCTATTGCAATTCTTCCGACGTATTCGTTGTAATCAAGTGTTGTTACGTGGAATTGCAAATCCTTAGCTGCATCGGCGAGCGGCGGTTTAATATTTTCTATAATCGAATCAAGCAGAGGAATAATATCCGTTGATTCATCAGTGAGTTCTTTTTTTGCATAACCTTGAAGACTGCTTGAATAAATAACCGGGAAATCTATTAAATATTCATCGTCAGTTAATTCCGTAAACAGGTCAAATACTTTATTCAAAGCTTCATCAGGATTTGCAGCGGGTTTGTCTATTTTATTTATAACAACAATTACCCTTATGCCTAATTCTAACGCTTTTTGCAGAACAAACCTTGTCTGGGGCATAGGGCCTTCTGCAGCATCTACAATTAATAATGCACCGTCTACCATACCCAGCACACGTTCTACCTCTCCGCCAAAGTCAGCGTGACCCGGGGTGTCAACAATATTGATTTTGTAACCTTTATAGTGTACGGAAACATTTTTAGCGAGGATTGTAATGCCTCTTTCTCGTTCTAAGTCGTTGCTGTCTAAAACGCGCTCCTGTATGACTTCGTTTTGTCTGAAAACCCCGCACTGTTTTAGCATACAATCAACAAGGGTTGTTTTGCCGTGGTCGACGTGTGCAATGATTGCTATATTTCTTAATTTTGAACTGTCCATATTTATACCTGTTTTCTGTTATTAATGTTTGTTACCTTATACTGAGATGATATAACAGACAGGGTTTAATGTAAATTTTTAGCGGCTAATCATAAACGATTGTGAAGATTAGTTGCAAAATTATATTTTGGTCACGCTATCAAAAACGTAAATTATTAACATTTTTTAACTTATCTTCTATTATGCTTGTAATATTTCCAAATTAGTATACAATTATATTTGGAATATTATATCCCAAAAGAAAGGAGTGTTTATGAAAATAACGAATGTTTCACCTGCATTGTTCAAAAATTTAAATTTTATGCAAAACACTCAACCCGCAACGACAGTTACCTCGCCAGTTGAGTCAAAACCGTCAAAAGATATTGTATCATTTTCAGGCTATGATGAAAATGAATGTATTTGCAATAACTTTGGTTTGCTAACAGAAGATTGCCTTGATGTATCTAAACATTTTGATACCAAAACAAAAGAAAATAAAGATTCTGAACAGGTTCTTGATACCTTATTGTGGAACGTAAAAGACAAAAAGGTCGGTTTCTTTGGAGATGAGATGGATTTTGCAACTGCATTAGAAAAAAATGAATTTAAACCTAAAAACTTTAATGCAAAATCAAACGCAAAATTCAGTATAATTTCATACGATAATGAAGGCATACATTACAATTTGAAATACGACAAAAACACCCATGCTCTTGTTAATGCATCTGCCGAAATAATCAAAGACAATGCAAAAGATGCTATAGAAAGAATTGCTGTTAAGCAGTCCAAAAATAACGAGGGTGACTATATTGCCCATTATCAATTTATTGATGATAAAAATGGTGAAAGAGCAGTAGAAGAAACATACATACTATTTGATAAAAATATGAATGTAAAAGCAAGCCACACTGCTAAATCCTTCCAGTATTCAGACGGGGAAAAAGAAGAACAAAAATTTGCCCGCGTTTATGAAGACGGAATACCTCAAACTGCTGACATAAAAGACACTGTTCCTTACATCTGGTAATTTTTCTGCATTCATCAGAATATAAACACTGCAAGTAGCGCAAAAACAATTAGCGCTACATTGTAGTGTATAAATGTAGGAATGCACGTATCTAATATATGATTATGCTGTCCGTCTGCGTTTAAGCCGGCGGTAGGCCCGAGTGTTGTGTCAGATGCAGGAGACCCTGCATCGCCCAGGGCAGCTGCTGCAGACATAATAATAATTGTTGCCGGTATGCTAAACCCCATCTTGGCACAAACAGGTACAAACAAAACCGCTAAAATCGGTATTGTTCCGAAGGAAGTACCTATCCCCATTGTGATAAATAAACCTATAGCAAGCATTATTATTGCAGCGAGCATTTTGCTTCCGCACATCACAGCAGTTGCTGCATGTACAAGGCTTTCTACCCCGCCGGTATGTTTTAACACCATAGAAAAGCCTGCAGCAACAAGCATTACAAAAGCTACATATCCCATAAGCCCTATGCCTTCATTCATCAGTTTATCCATTTTTTTGTGGTCAATGGCACCGGTGCCGAATATTACGGAAAGCCCGACAAGAGCGCCTAACGGCAGAGAATTTGTCCACAGCTGAACACATAAAGTTGCAAAAGCAGCCAGTAAAGTTAAATAATGATTTTTGTTAAATCTTAAATCTTCCACTTTGTCAGACATAACTATATCAGCTGCAATTTCTACGTCTTTATATTCTCTTGGCTTTCTGTAAGAAATAAATAAAGCCCACAACAGCCCGACTACCATTGCTAAACCCAAAAACCAGTTAGCTTTCCATACATCGCTCACTGTTGCATTTATACCGTTTTGGGCTAAATTGTCCGCAATAAGGCCTTGAAATATCAATCCGAATCCGGCAGGAATTGTTATATAAGGTGCTTTTAAACCGAACGCCAGTGCGCATGCCACTGCTCTTCTGTCAATTTTCAGCTTGTTCATAACATGCAGCAGCGGCGGTATTAAAATAGGTATAAACGCTATATGAACAGGGATAAGGTTTTGTGACATTATTGCCATAACCGTAATAATTAAAATCAGCAAAAATCTTCTGCCGCAGATTATATTTGCAATCTTTTTTGCCAGTATCGGCGCCAGGCCTGTATGTGTCATTGCTGCAGCAAAAGCACCGAGCAAAATATAGCTAAGTGCTGTTTCGGAATTATCACCCATTCCCGAGATAAAAGTGTGCATAATTTCCGTCAGGCTCATATGCGCGCAAATGCCTGCCGCAATCGCAGAAAAAATAATTGCCAGCAAAACATTTATTCTGCACAGACAAAGGCTGCATAGTACTACTACAGATACAATTACCGGGTTCAATAATATTTCCATAAACATCCTAATTTGTTTTTACTTAGCTTTTAAAATCATATAAACAGGGTTGTATGTCAATGTTACTTTGTCATTTATTCCAAAAGACTTTCTATAATATGCATCAAAATCCTTCATTTTTTTTGTTGTCCAATTGAGTGTTTTTATTCCGTTTGTGCCGGAATATTTTATGTGTTTTAAAACTTCCAGCGGTGAATTAAAACACAGTGTCTGAATATTTTCCTCAAAACAAAGTATTTCAAAATTGCGGGAGCATTTTTCCTTTAAGGTTTCTGACTTTAGATAGTTTAAATAAACACCCGTGGTCTCTTTTATTTCTTTATAATTTTGCTCGCTGAATGTTGTAAAAGCAAAATATCCGTTATAGTTAAGAACTTTGTGTATCTTTATAAGCAGCTCATCAATATCCGTTATCCACTGCATAACAGCGTTAGCTACCACAAGGTCAAATTTTTCGTTTAACTCTATTTTTTCTATATCCCCTGCAACAAAATTGACGTTATTTATAATATTTTTTATGCAGAACTCGGATTCTTCAATAATGTCGTTGGCATAATACTCTTTAAAACCGATTTTATCCAGCATATTTTTAGACAAAAAACCTGTGCCGGCGCCAAATTCAAACACCTTGTCAAAAGAATTTCCGCAATTTGCAAGTATTTTTTCTATAAGCGTATGAGCCATCTCCTTCTGTATTACGGCAGAATCGTCATAAGTTTTTACGCTTTTTTGAAATCTGAATTTTACAAGATTTTTGTTAATCATATCTACAATAAATCTTCAAGTTTTTTGTAATTGTAAAAAGGAAAATGTCCGCACTCAAGCTCAATGGCATTATTTACCCCGGCTTTTTGCCAGAAATTTCTCTGATTGCGTGTCGGCACACACCTGTCGTATTTTGCGACATAAACTTTGTCAAAAGTTTTTTTGGGGGCAGGAATTTGCGGCACATATTTTTTCATGCCGAGCAATTCTTCTGTGCAGCTTTGTGCGCTTCTTCCGGGAAGATGATTTTCAAAAATATCAAAATGCTGCGCTGCTTTTTCTCCGCCAAAAAGCCTCTGACGGAATTTTACTACAGTCTGTGAATCCATCTTTTCCGTAAGTTCAAACTGTTTAACAGGCACACCGTATGTGTCGTCAACAGGGATAAGCGTTCCGTTTATTGCAACTTTTTCATCCAATTTTAAATCATCCGGAAGCTTTGCAATAGCACCGGCGTACACTCCGTATGAAAACGACAAAAGTTTTACGCTTTTGTATTTAAAAAAATCAAAGGCCGGAAACTCAGGGCTTGTATAATCATACACGTACAAAATATCATAATCACTTTTTAAGACGGAGAAGGGATTTTCATCCATTCCCCATCCGCAAAAGAATAAAATTAAATTATCGCTGTTATTGTTTTGTAAATAAAGTTTCATACTATACAGCTTTTTTAATTCTGTAGACTACCCTGTCTTTGCCGAGCAGAATAAGTGTTGCAACCATATCAGCGCCGTGTGTTCTGCCTGTAACAGCTGCTCTTATTGCCCACATTGTTTCTTTAGGTTTGATGCCGTGTTGTTCTTTAAAGTATGTTCTTAAATCAGCGAGTTGTTCATGGAGTTTTTCTTCGTCTTCAAAATCCCATTTTTCAAGCTCGTTTTCAATAACATAAGGCAAAACTTTTTTTGCTACTTCGCCGTTCAACACTTTTTCCTGAACCTCTGGCTCTATTTCAACATCCTTGCCAAAGAAGTATTTTGTATCATTTGTAAGTTCAGAAAGTATTGTGATAGGTTCTCTTGTTACTTCAACAATTTTTTCAAGTTGTTTTTCAGTGTATTCACTTAGGTCGTAGCAAGAAAGATAAGGTTTAACAAGCTGTGTTAATTTTGACAAATCCATCTTTTTAATATATTGACCGTTCATCCAGTTTAATTTGTCGTATTCAAAAATGGAGTTAGAAGAAGAAACTTCGTTGATTCTAAAATCAGCTGCAATTTCGTCTAAAGTTTTAATTTCCTGTCCGTCAGAAGGCGACCAGCCAAGAAGGGCAACAAAGTTCACAAGAGCTTCTGTTAAATAGCCTTTTTCAACAAACTCGGAAACAGCAGTTGCGCCGTGTCTTTTTGACAATTTGCTTCTATCCGGTGCAAGAATCATACCGAGGTGACCGAATTTTGGAACCTCAGCCCCCAGAGCATTATAAATCATAATCTGTTTTGCTGTGTTTGAAATGTGGTCTTCGCCTCTTATGATGTGAGAAATTTTCATCTCCATATCATCGATAACAACCGCAAAGTTGTAAGTCGGGGTGCCGTTAGATTTCATAATAACAAAATCACCGATTAAAGAGTTGTCAAAGTGCAAATGACCTTTAACCATATCATCGTAAGAAGTTTCCCCCTCAGGTACGTGGAATCTGATAGAAGGTTTGCGGCCTTGTGCTCTTAATTTTTCTTTTTCCTCTTCGGTTAAGTTTCTGCATTTGCCTGAATATTTGTGAGGTTTTTTATTTTTAATGGATTCTTCTTTTTCAGCGTCCAATTCCTCCTGCGTACAGAAACATTCATATGCATAGCCCATATCCATAAGCTTTTTAGCGTATTTAGGGTAAATATCGAATCTTTCTGATTGTTGATAAGGACCGTACGGCCCGCCTACATCCGGACCTTCATCCCAGTTTAGCCCGAGCGCTTTTAAGCTGTCATAGATATTGTCAATATATGCTTGTGAAGAGCGTTCTAAATCTGTATCTTCTATTCTCAATACGTATTTGCCGTGGTTTTTCTTTGCAAAAAGATAGTTAAACAGTGCTGTTCTGGCAGTACCGATATGTAAGTTTCCGCTCGGTGAAGGAGCTATTCTGACTCTTACTTCGCTATTTGATTCCATATTAATCTCCGTTTCTTTATTATCTTTAGTTTAATTTTACATCAAACAATAAAATGGGAGAAACAATACAGACGATAAATTTTTTATTTTGTAAATAAATAAACTGTATTAAGCGGTATTGTCAAAAGTATCTGTACTTCATTAGGTAATTAAATTGTCAAATTTCGTAAATTTATTATGATAAAATTAGATTCTATATTCACACTGCTTATTTTAAGCTCGCCGGTTTCTCCTGTAACAGACATACCATCTCCGGCTTCCATAATAGTTGAATTAACTTCAACAGCTCCTGTTAAAACCTGCAGCCAGAGTTTTCTGTTTTCCGGAATTGAAAAAAATACTGTTTTATTAATTTCTAATATTGACTGATAAATTTCAGTATCTTGGTGAATTTTTGCAGAGTTATTTTTGCCGCTGCCTGAAACTATTAATTTTATCCTGTTTAGTAATTGTTTTTTTGTTACGGTTTTTGTCTGAGATGAGGGGGGATAATTTTTTTTGTTTGGCAGAATCCATATTTGAAGAAAATGTGTACTGTTTTTTACTGAAGGGTTAAATTCACTATACGTTATCCCTGTTCCTGTGCTTACTGTATGTATGTGTTTAGGGGTAAGAAATTTTGTTGTTCCGTTTCCGCCTTTGTACTCAAGAGTCCCGTTAAGGATTATGGTAATAATTTCCATATCGGCTTGAAATTGATTTTCCTGTCCTGCTGACGGAGCAAGTTTGTTGTCGTTTATTGCTCTTAAATCGCTAAATCCCATGTTAAACGGGTCAAAATACCGGTTAAACGTAAAACTATGCTCGCTTTTTAACCAATCATTACGTGTAATGCCCCGTTGTTTTGCCGGTCTTAATCTGTACATAATATTGTTATCCGTTTGTTTGGTACTGTTTATACAGTATAGACCTTTATAATTTTTATTTGAATAATTCAAATCATCAGCAATATGCTATTTTAGCGGCAATTATAATTTTTTACAAAAGTACTCTAAAAATTTTAGACAATAAAATATCCTGTTTTAAAAATTCTGATTCGCTCATTTTTTTATATCTAACAGGCGTATTTGAGTTTTTTAGTGCTGTTATTCCTTTGTTTCTTTTCAAAAAGTCTTCAACAGAATATTTTGAGGTAAAATAATAATCTTTATAACCGGCATAACTTGCCGTGTCACTCTGTTGTGTTTCGAGCTGATATGCACTAATCATGTTATCAATTAGTAAAACCCCGTTAAACAAAGACTCTTTAGCTATACTGTTAATGCAGGTTATTCGCTTGTTTTTTTTTAAGAATAAATCGTGTATCTGTTCATATCCGGTTATAATTTTTTGAAACAGCATGCTGTGTTTTCTTGACATGACAAATCCGGGAATAATTTTGTTGTTTTGGCTAAAAAAAGCAGTTTCATAGTTTTTTAGCAGGTTTAAATCAGTATTAAAATTATCCGTGATTATTGTATCTGCGTCCATAAATATACCGCCGTTGGAATACAGAACTAAAAAACTTAAATAATCACAAAAAATTGAAGAATGCATATCAAATTGGTTTAGAATTTTTTCATTGTAAAAATTTTTGTCAATATAGTCATTAATATTCTCAGGTGTTAAAATTATTATTTGATATTTGTTTTGAAGATAGTTTTTCCAGGTTTTTAAACAAAGATTTATGTATGGAGGAATAAAATCTTTAAAGTTGAGAAATGTAAAAATAGTATTATAGTTAGCGCCCATTAGAACTTCCGGATATTGATTTGCTGCTGTTATTTATGTAGATTAATAAATTCTGTATGACAGTTAGACAATGCTAAACACTGTTATTTTATTAATCATATGTCATAAAACACCTAAGTCAACAGCAAAAATAAAAATATATAGGTGTCTTAAAACGTTAAGTTGCGCATCTTATGCGTATATACTAAACGAAAGGACGTAAATATGACAAATTTTAAAAACGGTTTAGGAACAAACATTAAAAACTTCAGAAAAGTCAGAAACATTACTCAAGAAGATTTAGCAGGCGTTATCGGAATTCATTCGAGACAACTTTCTAAAATTGAAACGGGCGAGCATTTTCCTTCTTGTAAAACGCTGGAAAAAGTTTGCATAACATTAGGCGTTCAACCAAGAGAGTTATTTGATTTTGATTTCTTAACTGAAGATTATGAGGGTGCTCTGACAGGAACAAACGGTGAAACGGTTTTTCAGGTAACAAGTACTTCGAAAAGCAACGTTTACAAGTTACATAATTCTGATGCAAAAGAAAAGACCTGTACGGACAAAAGCATGGCAAATACAGCTAAAAAATTTAACAAACCTGTACTTGTAGAATATTTTGATGAGAAGAAATCTTCCAGAATAATAGTCTTTTATCCTGACGGTTCGGAAAAAATTATTAGAAACAGCGTTGATGTTGAAGCTCAGCGTAATCTTAACTATTTGGTCGGAGAATTCAGAAAAATTTCAAATGATGAAGCATCTTCTGATTTTATAAAACTTGCGCTAAATTCCTTACACAGCAATGATGCGTTAGTAAAACTAAGCAATCTTATTGACGGCATGAAACTTGCCAGAGGAATTAAAAGCAAGAAGAAAAAATAAAGAAACTCTATTCTTTTTCATTATCAAAAATCAAAGATAATTGAGGCACTTCAGGCGTAGGAACTTTGTTCTTACGCTTGTTTGCTGATAAGTCTTTTGAATAATCAAGCTGCATTTTTGTCATCATGTCCTGTGCTGTTTTTATAACTGACTGCGGCAGACCGGCCATTTTTGCAACCTGTATACCGTAGCTTTTGCTTGCAGAACCTTCAATAACCTTTCTTAAAAATATAATCTCTCCGTCGTTTTCAGAAATTGTTACACGGTAGTTTTTGATTTGCGGAAACATTGAACTCATGACGTTTAATTCGTGATAGTGTGTTGCAAAAATAGTCCTTGCTTTTATTTTAGTTGCAATATATTCCGCAACGCTCCAGGCAATGGCAACACCGTCATAGGTGCTTGTTCCCCTGCCTATTTCATCAAGCAAAATAAGGCTTTTTTCTGTTGCAGAGTTTAAAATAAACGCGGTTTCGTTCATTTCTACCATAAAGGTTGACTGTCCTAATGATAAATCGTCAACAGCCCCGACTCGTGTAAATATTTTATCAACTATACCTATTTTAGCAGCAGCACATGGAACAAAACTGCCGATTTGAGCCAGTATTACAATAAGCGCATTCTGCCGCATATAAGTTGATTTACCGGCCATATTAGGCCCTGTAAGTATCATAAACTGAGTATCTTGTTCAGATTTGTTATCGGCAATTAATTTTAAATCATTTGAAACATACTTGCCCATTGGCAGGATTTTTTCAAGCACCGGATGCCTGCCTTCTTTTATATAAAGTTCGTTAGAATCAGTTACAAGAGGTTTTGTGTATTTGTTTTCGATTGCACATACCGCAAAAGAAACAAGCACATCCATATCTGCTATAGACTCGGCAACATCTCTTACTGTATCTACAAACTCTTTAGAATATTCTCTTAAGTCTGAAAATATTTTTGATTCCAGTTCAATAGATTTTGATTGTGCAGATAGTACATCCGACTCATGCTTTTTTAATTCCTCTGTGACGAATCTTTCACCGTTAGTTAATGTCTGGCGCCTTATATAGTTATCAGGAACCATGCTAAGGTTAGAGTTTGAAACTTCAATAAAATAGCCGAAAGTTTTTGAAAATCCGACTTTTAAAAACTTAATGCCTGTTTGTTGTTTTTGTTTGTTTTCAAAATCAATAAGCCAGTTTTTTCCGCCGGTTAAAAGCTCTCTGTAATAATCTAAATCACCGGAGACACCTTCTTTGATAACCCCGCCGTCCTTTAAAGTTATCGGAGCATCATCTTTAATTGTTTTTTCTATAATCTGCGAAAAATCAATAAGATTTTTGTTGACATCAGCCAGCTTTGTCAACAATTTGGAATTAAACCCTTTTAATACTTCACCAAATGACGGCAAAAGGTTTATAGTGTCTTTGAGTGCTATAAAATCTCTCGGATTCGCTGTATTATTGCTTATTCTCGTTGATAGCCTCTGTATATCGTATACTTGCTCCAAAAGCCCTATGAGTTTTATTCTGGAAGCGGTGTTTTTTATAAGCTCCTCAACAGCATCTTGTCTTTGTATAATATTTTCAATGTTTTTTAACGGCTGATGAATCCATTTTTTCAGCTGTCTTGCGCCCATGTTGGTCTTAGTATTATCAATAGCCCAAAGCAGACTTCCGTACTTTGCTTTGTCTCGAGATGTCTCTGTTAATTCAAGATTCCGTCTTGTATTTGTATCTATAGATACAAACTGATTAAGGTTATAGGTTGTAATTTTTTCAAATTTAGGAAAATTCTCCTGCTGCGTTCTGAAAAGGTACTCAAAAATTGCACCGGCAGCGCAAAAACCAATTTTATATTGTGAAAATCCAAAGGTTTCGACTGATTCCAGCTTAAAAATTTCTTTAATATTTTTTTGTGCTCTGTCTTCTTCAAAAGCAGCATAACTAATTTTTGAGCAGTTATAATTTGTTGTAATTTCTTCCGGCAAATCAATAAGTTCATTGCCAACATATTGAAAAGGCAATACTTTTTGTGAAATTTTAGGCGCCACAATTTCTGTAGGCTTTATTCTTGCCAGCTCGCTCATTAACTGTTCAAAGTCGGTTTGGGTAACTTTGAATTCTCCTGTAGAAATATCAGTGTAAGCAAGGCCGTACATGCCGGATTTTTTATCTTTAATAACAGCAGCAAGATAGTTGTTAACATTTGATTTTAAAAGATTAGCTTCAGTCAGTGTGCCTGCTGTTATAGTTTTTACAATAGCCCTTTTTACAAGGCCTTTTGCCAGAGCCGGATCTTCTAATTGTTCGCATATGGCTATCTTATGTCCTTTTTCAAGCAGTTTAGGAAGATAATTGTCAACAGCCTTAACCGGTATACCTGCCATGGGAATATGCCCCAGAGCACCGCCTTCTCTGCTTGTCAATGTAATTTCCAAATCTTTTGATAAGGTCAGGGCGTCTTCAAAAAAAGTTTCGTAAAAATCACCGAGACGGTAGAGCAAAAGTACATCCTGATTTTCTCTTTTGATTTCTAAAAACTGTTTCATCATAGGTGTTGCATCATTTAAATCAACATCTATGCTGTGAATATAATTAAGTTCCGATTTCGACATATTCCCCCTCACTTATAATAGAAATTTACTATAAAACACGCCTTTTTTCAAATTTTAAATTAAATACAAAAAAGTTTGTTGACAGAAAATTATGTCTTAGATATTATTATGCATACAGCAGAGGTTATTAAAC
>CALUQS010000099.1 GCA_944322975.1 Candidatus Gastranaerophilales bacterium | reverse complement strand
GTCGGGATAGAAACCATCAAGAGGTTTTCCGTTATTTGTGTTTATCGGGGCACGGTATGGTGCGGTTTTATTCAATGTACGGGCTATCTTTCCGTCTTGCGATGAAAAAACTTTTTTATTTTGTTCTCTTATGTAGGGCGAGCCCTTGCTGTAATCTTTATTTATCTGCATAGTTGTATAAAGCATGTGAAGCTTAAAAATTGCCTTTTTATAAAGTTATCTTTAATCACGGACAAAAAAATTGATTTATGCTAAAATGCCTAAAGATAGATAAATACAGGCGGGAGAGTATGGTTAACGGAAAAACATTAATTTTGATAGACGGTCACGCACTTGCTTTCAGAAGCTTTTATGCACTCGAGAGAACAGGCATGAAAACCTCTGATAAAGAACCTACGTGGGCTGTTTTTGGTTTCTTTAAGGCTATATTTGACCTTCTTAAAAATCCGCAGATTAACCCCGATTGTATCGCTGTGGCGTTTGACGTAAGCCACCATACTTTCAGAACAGAATGCTATCAAGAATATAAAGCCAACCGAGAACAAATGCCGGACACCATGCAAAGCCAGATGGGGCTTATTATGGAAGGGCTTAAGGCTTTTAATATCCCTATTTATACAAAAGATGGCTTTGAGGCGGATGATGTTATCGGTACTATTGTTACAAAAGCCTCAAAACTGGGGCATAAAACAATTATCCTTACGGGCGATCAGGATGCTTTTCAGCTTATTGACAGGGAAGGGACTGTCAGTGTTTTGATTCCGTCAAAGGGTGAACTCATTAACTATGATTGGGCCGGTGTGTATAACAAACTGGGCATATATCCCGATCAGGTTGTTGATTACAAAGCTCTCAGAGGCGACACGTCCGATAATATTCCTGGAATCCGCGGTATTGGCGAAAAAACAGCAGTAAAACTCCTTGACAGATTCAAAACTCTTGATAATGTACTTTCTCACATAGATGAGGCAGAGGGAAAATCTCTCAAAGAAAAACTTCAAAACGGGATAGAAGATGCAAAGCTGAGTTATTATCTGGCAACAATAAAAAGAGATGTTGATATCAATTTTGATTTTGATAAAACAAATCTGGAAATGCCTGATATTGACGCAGTGAGTGCTTTTTTTAAACGTGTGCAGTTTTTCAGCTTTTTAAAAAATTTGCCTGAAATTCTTCGACCTTTCAGCGTTTGTTCAATTGCCGCAGGGGCGCAAAATACAGATGACAGTGTAATAAAAAGACAGCAAGAAGCTGACGAAAAACTTCTTAACTATATAGATACAGCAAATAAAGACGAAAAATCTTCTTTGGAAAATGTTTCTACAAATGCACCTGCTAAAAACGATATGCAGCAGCTCGGGTTATTTGCACAATCAGCAGTGCAAAACGAATTAGTAAACGAGCGAAAAACCATAGTTACGGAGAAAGACCTTGATGATTTAATAGAAATATTAAATAAACAAACACTTATTGCCATTGACACGGAAACAACATCAGTAAACGCACTTGAGGCAGATTTAGTCGGTATATCTGTTGCCTTTAACGAAAAAATCCGCGCAAAAGATTCCAAAGTTGTTGTGTCTCAAGAACAGGGGCAGACAAAATCTTTTTATATACCGGTTTTCCATAAAGTAGGGGAACAACTGGATATGGAATACGTGCTGAATAAACTAAAACCTGTTTTTGAGTCAGCATCTATATACAAGACTTTTCAAAATGCAAAGTATGAAATAAACACTCTTTTAAAATACAACATACATCTAAACGGCATAATTTTTGACACAATGCTTGCCAGCTATATCAATGACCCTTCAAGAAAGCACGGGCTAAAGACACAGGCTGCTGAAAATCTTAATTATTTTATGACGGAAATTGATGAGCTGATTGGCAAAGGCAAAAATCAAATAACTATGGATGATGTGTCTGTGCAGCAGGCGTCTGATTACGCATGTGACGATGCGTTTGCAACACTTGAACTTACACGCTACTGGCAGCAAAAACTTGACGATGACGGTTTAAAACTGTTGTATGATATGGATTTACCTGTTTCGCTAGTGCTTGCCAAAATGGAAGCTCAGGGTGTTTCTTTAGATACAGAATATCTTAGTGAATTGAACAAAGAACTCGATGGAAATTTAAAAGAAATAGAAGAAAAAATTTACGCATTAGCAGGCGAAAAGTTCAATATCAATTCTCCCAAACAGGTTGCCTATATCCTTTTTGAAAAACTGCAAATTCAGCCAAAGACTAAAAAACGCGGTGCACAAAAATTTTCTACGGATGCAAAAGTGCTTGAAGAACTGGCGCAAGAATACGAGATAGCCGATTGTCTTTTGCAATACAGGCATTACGCAAAGATGAAATCAACTTATGTTGACGCTTTGCCTGATTTAATAAGCCCCGTAGATGAAAAGATACACACAAGCTACAACCAGACAATCACGGTAACCGGCCGGTTGTCCTCTTCAAATCCGAATCTTCAGAATATACCGGTACGAACAGAGCTCGGCAGCAGAATAAGAAAAGCATTTGTGCCGGAAAACAAAGATGCTCAGGTGTTATTATCAGCTGATTACTCACAGATAGAACTGAGACTTCTTGCGCATTGTTCGGGTGATGAAAATTTAATGCACGCGTTTAAGTCAGGAGAAGACATACACTCTCAGACAGCTGCAAAAGACTTTGATGTTGATTTAAAAGACGTTACCAAAGATATGAGAAGAAAAGCCAAAGCTGTTAATTTTGGTATTGTATACGGACAAACACGCTACGGGCTTGCGAGCGCTCTTGGTATTTCCACTGAAGAAGCA
>CALUQS010000098.1 GCA_944322975.1 Candidatus Gastranaerophilales bacterium | reverse complement strand
AGATAGAAAAAATGGAGTTTATTCCTGCCGGTGAAGAGGAAAGACATCCTATTACAATTTCCGGCGGTATTTCGTCTTATCCTTTCTTACAAAATGTGGAAGAGGATGCAAACACTCTTATCAGATACGCAGAACACGCATTATACAACGCCAAAAAGCGCGGTAAAAATAAGATAGTGATGTTCTCGCAGATAAACATTGAATACTAAACTAATAAAGCTCCTTTAAGGAGCTTTTTTAGTCTGAAAAATTCTACCAAGAATCAAAGCGCTTTTATTGCCTCAATAATTTCTATAATCTCACCGGTGAGGTCTGTCTTATATTTTAAATTTGAAGACAATTCCTTTGCAAACTCAGCCTTTTGAAAATCACCGAGTTCGTTTATACGGAAAAAATCTGCTAAAAGTTTTGTCATAGGTGCATTCTTTTTAAAATCGGCAATTGATGACTCGCAAATATTTTTGTAACGATTGTTTATTGTTCTTTTTATAAGGTTTAGCGAGAAAATGTCTTCAAATTCGCCATGTTTTATGAGATACACAAAATCCCCATTTCTAAGCATTGAAGAAATAATGTTTGCAGAAGCCTTTGCATCAGCGTCAAGTAAAACAAAAACAGGCAGTTTTAGCTCTTCTTTGAGTTCGCAATACATTTTTACAACCTGATTTTTTCCGCCGGCGCCAATCAGTTTTACCCCGTTTTTATAGAAGTCATACCCGTTTAACGAGGCAAAACCTGGTAAAAGAATTTCTTCTGTTATACCTTCGCACAAGACTACTTTTTGAACCGGAAATAAAAGGCTGTGCTTGCTGCGTAACTTGAATATATCAGAACTATTGTTTTCAAGTTGAATCAAAAATTTCAGATTTAATGGCAGGTTGTCGTATCCGTATAGTTCTTTTGCAATTGAGAGTACCCCGTTTATATTGATATCAACCTCGACTAGCTTTTTAACCGTATCAGAAATACTATAAGTGTTGCATATATAATTTTTTAACATTGCATTTAATTTTTTATCCTGGCAGACTTCAGGCTCGTATTTTTTAACAGAATCGTTCCATATTGTTTCAAAAAGTTTTTTTAATACCTGTATATCAAGATTCAGTATTTGTTTTTTGGACAGTTTAGGATATAATAAATATCTGCATAAAATATCAGAAAAAACTCTATAGTATTTGATTTCGGGGTATTTAAAACGTGTAAGTCTATCAAGAGCAATCACCAGATTTTCTTGTGCTACAGGTGAAAATTTAATTTTTGTCAGGGCTGAATCTTTTATCAAAACTTCGAACTATTATAAAAATTTGTTAACATTACTTATAAATTATAGCAAAAAAAGCAAATTTTAAAATGTTTGGTTTTTATCTTAATAGCATAAAGGTGGAAAATTAGAAGTGTATAATATTTCAGCATTAAACAACAACTACAATGTATATATGCCGAAAACAAATACTCTTAACGGTTTACAGGGTGTTTTTCAAAACACTGCAACAAATCCTGTCGGACAAAAGTATTTTGATATCAAATTAACGCCTTCGTTTGGTGTAACGCAGATAAAAACTTCACTTTCCACTAAAGAAGAACACAATAAATATAATGAAATATCTTCAATTGTTGATAAAAAAACACGCAAGGATTTACAAACACTGTTAAAAACAGGCAAATTGCTGAATAATGCATCTAACGACGGTACAACAACGCTGGATAATTTATACACTATAGCAACCACCAAAAGGGCAGAGGGGCTTGATAAAAAGAATATTCTTGAAGAAACAATAAAAGCCATCAAACACCCGTTTATTATTCCTCAAAAATTCGGCGATGTACCGGTAAACATACAATCTGAGATTATACGCCATGAAAAAAGTCTTGGCAATAATATTTCGGCACTGGATTTAGATGTAAAATCAAGCACCTGTCCGGCGGCGAGTATTGAATTTAACCTTGCACACAAAATGCCGGCAGAGTTTGCAAGGATGGCAGCGGGTCTTACATCAGAAGACCTGTGTGTTGTAAAAAAGATAAATGTAAATGACCTTTCTCAAGGGTTATTAGATACAATTTGGATGCTCAATGAATTCGGAACAGAACACAAACTCGAAAACTGGAATACCCTTGTTGTTAAATTGAGACCTGACAGGAACGCAATTATAAGGGCGAGAATTCAAAATTCATACAAAGACCCTGATGAGCGTTCTCTTGTTGATGTACTTATGCAATCAACCTTTATGAATGTCGGAGCGCAAAATACTTATGACTCTCTTATCGATAAGAGAATACCTAAGTATAATGAAGACGACAGCGGCTTGATAGATATAGAAAAAAACTTTGCTGAGGAACTCGCCACAGGCAAGGGCAAAGTTTGTGTTACATACCAAAAAATTGATGACAACGGCAGATTAGTCGGCTATGAATGCGAACAAAATGAGACTTTGGCTCACATACAAAATACTTTAAATCAAGGTGACAATGTTATTATCGGGTACACATACTGCGATAATAATAACAATGTTATAGGCGGACATGAAATAACGATTATTGGTATAGAAACTGACAATAAAGGTCAAAAGTATTTTATTTGTAACGACACTGATGACGGAGTATCAGAGCCAATCAAGTACAAGGTAGATGAATTGCTTCCTAAAATTCACCATGCCGGCATTCCTAAATCTGTACTGGTTGATAATGTCGAATTTATTGAAGGCTGGAAGGAATTAATGCAGATTTACAAAGAAACCAGAGCACAGAGAGAATTGCAAAGCAGCCTGCAAAATAACGGATTATCAGCAGCATAGTTAACTGATAAATAGCGCTCTGTATCATATTACAAACTTATTTTGCTTGATTTACGAAACAAAACAGTTTGTTACTGCGTGGATGTATTCAATGATTTGAGAAAAATAATCCAATGAGGCTGCGCCGTTTATAATAATATCTGCATCAGCTTTCGATGGTCTAATATATTTTCCGGCCGCAACATCAACATATTGCCAGTGTTTTCTTGCATTTTCCTGAGTTTGGTTGCGTTTTGCAGCACGTTCTAAAAACCATTTTTTCTGAATTTTTTTATCAATATCTATATAAATTTTTACGTCAAAAATATCTTTGATGTCTTTATACATTGCGGCCATGCCCTCGACCAGTATAAATTTTTGGGAATGTATGGGTATGGATTTAGGAACACTGATACCCGTACCATTTATCAGATATTCAGGTGCAAGTATATCTTCGCCTTCGGAGAGTTTTGTGAGGTCTTCTTTTAATAAATCAAGCTGAAAACTTTCCGGAGAATCTACATCATAGCCGTTATCTCTGAGGGCATCAAAAGTACCGTATTTTTTTATTAAATCTGAAATATCATTGAAATAATTATCTATACTCAAAAACTCAAGCGGAAAATCAAGCTCGACACTTGTTTTTTTAATCTGTTTACAAATAGTGGTTTTGCCGCTTGCTGATTCACCTGTAACACCTATCAATATTCTTTTTTTAGGGTGTTCAATAAGTCGTCTTGAAAATTTTGAAATAAAATTGGGGTTTATCTCTTTAAATACAGGATTCCCTATTTTTTTATCGTAAGACAAAATTTGCTTAAACTTTGTTTGAAGATAAAACGCAAGGAATTCCCGGCCTGTTTTTGTTGAAAAATCAGGTTTAATAATTTTATCTTTTGATGAGTTTTCTTTATCTATTAACATTTGCATACAATACCCAATACTTGTAAATAAAAAAAATTGACAAAATTATGAATAAAGTTAATAAATATTAAGCGCCTTTGTAAACACAACAAAGACGCTTGTTAAATTTATACATCAGGCAAGTCGCCCATTACAACTGCCGTTTCTTTGGAATCCAGATGGAATGCAGTATGCAGGGCTTTTATTGCCGCGTTAGAGTGGTCTTTTTGAACAAGACAGCTGATTTTAATTTCACTGGTGGAAATCATTTTGATGTTTATACCGTTTTCTGCAAGTGCTTTAAACATTGATGCAGCAATACCCGGTCTGTCAACCATGCCTGCGCCGACAATGGAAACTTTTGCAATATCCTCATCAACCAGCACCCCTGAGGCGTTAATTTCTTTAATGATTTCTTTAACAATTTCCATTGTTTTTTCGTAATCCGCTTCGCTTACAGTGAACGCAATATCATTTGTGTCATCGCTTCTGCCGTAAGATTGAATAATCATATCTACACTGATATCTGATTTGGAAAGCATTTCAAATATTTTAGCTGCGTTGCCCGGTACATCCGGAACTTCCGTAATAACAACTCTTATTTGAGATAAGTCAGAAGCAACACCGGCAACCGGTTTATTAATTTCCATTTCATCAACTCCTATAATATAAGTTCCTAAATCATCAAGTTTAAAAGTACTTCTTACCCGCATCGGTACGTGGTACTGTTTTGCCGTCTCAACAGAGCGCGGATGTAAAACATTAGCGCCTACGTGGGCAAGTTCAAGCATTTCTTCATATGAAATTTCTGTAAGCTTTGTTGCGTTTGGTACTATTCTCGGGTCTGTTGTATAAACACCTTCAACATCTGTGTAAATATCACATCTGTCAGCGTGCATAGCACCGGCAATTGCAACCGCAGACGTATCTGAACCGCCGCGTCCCAGTGTTGTGATTTCACCTTGCGGAGTAACGCCCTGAAAACCGGCTACAACAATGATTTCGCCTTTATCTAAATGTTCTTTCAATTTATTCGTTTTAATATCTACGATTCTTGCTTTTGAGTGCACACATTCTGTAATAATACCGACCTGCATAGCATTCATACTGACAGCAGCGTAGCCTTTTGCCTGAATAGCCATTGTCAAAAGAGCAATGGAAACCTGTTCACCTGTTGCAAGAAGCATGTCCAACTCTCTGGAGTTTGGGTGGTCAGAAATCTCATTTGCCATTTTTACAAGATAATCAGTAGTATGCCCCATAGCAGAGACAACTACTATAACACTGTTGCCTTTGTCTTTTTCCTTTATTACTGCTGATGCGACATTTTTTATTTTATCTGTATCGGCAACTGAGGTGCCGCCGAATTTTTGAACAATTATACCCACTATTGATTAGCCTCTAATTGATGTTTTTTCTCTAATAATATATTTTTTATTTCAAGTACCTTATCGTTATTATACAGCTCTAAAAATTTATTACAATATTGCAATGCACAATTTAGCACGGATTGTGAAATTTTATCGTCTTTTACAACCGCAGTGAGCACAAGATACAGTATATTCAAATATTCATTTGTTGTGTAAACCTCAGGCGTTAAAGTATCAAAAATTTCAAAGGATTTTTTATATTCACCCTGTCTGCAATAAGTTTCTGCAATTCCGAGCTTAGCTATATAATAATCAGGATTAATATCTATTGAACATTTGAAACGTTCCAGCGCATCATCAAATTTGTTTAATTTTAAATAAACAGTTCCGACCGCAAAATTTGTATAACAGGACTCCTTATCCATCAAATAAGCACTGCGGGCTTTTCTTTGAGCGTCAAGGCTGTCACCTTGGTCTGCAAGAAGATGGGCATAGCTTATATAAGCCTGTGTCAGATTCGGACAGTATTCTATAGATTTTTTAAAGCAGTCGGCCGCCTCCTCAAATTTGCCAGATTTATAATAGCAATTTGCCATGTTGTAATAAATTCTTGTGTTATTTTTATCAAGTTTAAAGGATTTTTTGTAAAAATCGATAGCCGTCTGATAATCTCCCTTATCAAAAGAAAGCGCCCCGAGATTAAACAAAGCTTGCGGGTGCTCGGGTGTAATTTGAAGCACCATTTTAAAAAATTCTTCTGATTGAGTATATTCTTTGGTTAAAAGATAGTTTACCCCGAGATTGAATAAAGCAATTGTATTATTGGGTTCAAGAACTAAAGCCTGTTTTAATTTTTCTCTTGCTGCATCAATATGGTGGTAGTGCTGCAATGCCAGACCCCAATTTATAAAAAACTGTGTATTAGTCTGTGTTTTTTCATTTGCCTCAACAAACGCATTAAGACATTTTTCCTCTTCGCCGGTTTTTAAATACGCATCTGCCAGAACAACATACGCATCTATTATTGCATCATTTTCTTTAATTGCTTCATTAGCATATTTAATCGCAGAATCAAAATTTTTGAGTTTTAAATGACACAAAGAGATATAATACTGTGAATCATATTTTTCTTGAGAATATATCAAAGAATGGCTAAATTTACTTATTGCCTCCTGATAATTTGCCTCTTCATACAAAACCAGTCCCCACAAAAAAGAAGTTAGCGGGTTTATTGGATTCAAAGACACTGATTTCTTAAATTTTTCCTTTGCTTCTTTTTTTCTTCCTGCTTTTGCAAGTGATATCCCCCAGTTTAAATAAATATCAGGGTCTCTTGAATCGTACTTTTGTGCAATTTTGTAAATATCAATGGCGCCTTTTAAATCGCCTATTTCAGACAACGCAGAACCCCACAGAGCATAAGCTTTTGAATTATACTTATCAACTTTTATTGCCTGTCTGAAATTTTTAATAGCTTCTTCATAGTTTTTTTGACGTAAAAATGTTATACCCAGATTAATATAAACCCCGGGGTTCTTTCCCGCCATCAAGGCTGCTGTGCTCAATTTGTCAATGGCTTCTTCTGTTTTTCCGCTTTGTGCCAGTTCTATACCCCAGTTCATATATGCTGTAGAAGGAATCTGCGATGTTTGAGATACCTCTTTGTATTTTTTTACAAAGACATCTAACTCGTCTATTCTTTTTTTTAATTCTTCTCCAAAATTTAACAGGATATTTTTAACATTAGCCATAATTTTTCAGTTCAATTAAATTGTCCACAACTTCTCTAAAAGCACCATCGCCGGCATCAGCCTGCGTTATCTGTACAAAAGGCAGCTCACGAACCTTATAATTTGCCTGTTTAACAGATATTGCATATTCAACACTTTTTAAACATTCTATATCGTTAACATCGTCCCCGATATAGACTATTTCATTGTTTTTAAGGTTGTATTTGTTTCTGATTTCTTCAAGAACCGGCAATTTGTTTCTTATGCCTTGATAAATGTCGTTTAAAGAAAATTTTTCAGCAATATAGTCAATTTCCTTACTTTTTTCACCGGAAATAATACCTACTTTTATTCCGTTTTTAATTGCAACAGAAACACCCATTAAATCTTTAAAACTCAGCTTTTTTATTTTATTTTCTGTATCAATAAGCCAGACAGAGTTATCTGTAAATATCCCGTCAAAGTCAGAAACTATCATTTTTATGTCAGATGAAAGATTTAGAGTTTTATACATTTTACACAACTGCCTTTTGATTATCGGTTTTTCTCAATTTCTTTTTAACAGGAATTTCAGAGTCATATACAACTTTTTTACCGTTGCCGAGTATGGTTTTTACTTCTCTGATATCTCTGACCATACGTCTTAAACCTTCGGGTTCAAGACTTGCTGCCTGATCAGACCCCCATAAAGTTCTGTCAATTGTAATATGCCTTTCAACTGAGTTTGCCCCTAATTGAACAGAAAGGACAGACGGCAATACTCCTTTTTCGTGTCCGCTATAACCGACAGGGCAATTAAATTCACGTCTTAACTCTTCTATAACTTTTAAATTAATTTCATTGTGTTCGGTCGGATAAGTTGATGTACAGTGATACAAAATTAAATTTTCCTCGCCAAGCAATTTAACTGCGTGTCTTATTTCCTCCATTGTGCTCATTCCTGTAGACAAAAGAACGGGCTTGCCTAAGGATTTAAGTTTTAGCAAAAACTCATCATCTGTAAGCATGGCAGAGGCTACTTTGTGGCAGGGCACATCAAACTGTTCTATAAAATCAACGGAGTCGGTATCCCAGCATGAGGCAAACCACATAATGTTTCGTTCTTTACAGTATCTGTCTATTTCGCAATAGTCTTCAAAGCTAAGTTCCAAACCGAGTTTTAAATCCCTGTTTGTTTCTCCGTAATAATTTGGTCTGTATACATCAAGTTCTTCGGGTGTATAAACCTTTGTAACCGTCCTTTTTTGAAACTTTACAGCGTCACATCCCGCAAAAACAGCTTCGTCTATCATTCTTTTTGCAAGATTAACAGAGCCGTTATGATTTATGCCGATTTCAGCTATAATAAAGCAAGGAAAATCGTCACCGACTGTTTTATTCCCGATTTTTACACTATATCTCACACTGCACCGCCGTCAATTAATTTCTGTATTTCCTGTATATTTCATCTAAATTTAATGAACTTTTAAGTTCCTGTTTCTTTTCAATTTTAGAGGAATTTTCCTGCTGCGAGGTTTTTAGCGACTGTTGTAAAATCTCCTGAGGACAGTCAGTCTTATCAAACTCTTTAAGCAAGTTTATATGACTCGGAGTTGAGCCTATAAGCATGATTTTACCGTTCATTTCAATAGAATATAAATATCTTTGCTGTCCTAAAGGCATAGATTGCAAAACATTAAAACGATTTTTTAAATCTTTATCGGAAACAAATTTTTTTAATTTATCTTTGTTTATAACATTCAGCTTTGTATATATCCAGCCGGTTGCGTATATCAAGGCGATTACAACTGCCATAGATACTACTAAATTTAATATTCCCGGCATACCAATCGGATCCTGAGCCATTGTCTGCTGCATAATTGAAGGTATTTCAACAGAATAAGACGTTTGACCGATTAACAATAAAGAAAATAATAAAAAGATTTTTTTCAGCATTTTTCCAATAAACCTCGACCATAAACTGTACATAACATATTAACACAATAATAAATTATCATAAATATACGCTAAAAAAATGAATTACAAAACTTTGGTAAAAGATTTGCACTAAAAATGCCGATATTTCATATAGTCAACTGACCCGATAACTTATTGAACCGGTGCATAAAACAAATTCAACCGTCATATTATAACCATGGCACCGGCAACAAGTACATGGGGGCACTTGCGTAAACCTGATGACTTATGCGACCTCGATACCTCTCATAAATATGCCGCCGGCATATTTGGATGCCCTTCGGGTATAAGCGAGATTCCACTCAGACAATTTAATTTATAGAAAGGTTAAAAATGCAATATACTGTAATGGAATATCCGGCAATTATATATAAAAATGCCAAAAACGATACATATATAGCGAACTGTATAACCAAAAAACTAATCGGCTACGGGAACAGCGAATATAATGCCGTTAAAAATCTGGAAAGTCTCTTAAACAAAGATAAAACGGATTACCCTGTGAGGGTAAAACCCGTTTATCATTTTCTTTCAAATCTTTGTTAAAATTAAGCAATTTTTAATTCAATATTTTCAGAAATTGATATTTTCGGCAATGTCAATTTGATTTTTGGCAATTTGCCAATAGGTTGTGTAGCTGCTGAAAAATCATTTTCGTTAATACGATAATCGTATGGATATTGAACTTGTTTTTCTTCTCTAAATTTCATCATCTTTTTCACCCTTTATACTCTCTAGTTTTGCTCTCGTATATATATAAAAACTTTTCTATAAAAAATATTGACATTTTATATACTCTTTATTAAGAAATGTTACACGATATTTACTTGACCAAACCATAAAAACTGTCAGATAATTGTTTTATGCCGTCTGATGAGATAATTAAAGAACTAATAAAAAAAGAAAATATAAAAACCATTTTTCTGCAATTTATTGATATAAACGGCGGAATAAAGTCTTTGCAAATACCTTCAGCGCAGATTGATAAAATATTAAACAATGAAATAATGTTTGACGGTTCTACAATCAGCGGTTATAGAGATAACGAAACTCTGGATTTAAGGTTATTCCCTGACAAGTCAACATTTTTGATATTCCCGTTTAATATTTCAAAATTAAAAAATACTGCGCGATTTATATGTGATATACACAGTTCTGACGGAGTACCGTTTGCAGGATGTCCGCGCTCAAACCTTAAACGCATTATACAAAACGCAAAGCAATACGGGTACACAATGCAAATTGGACCGGAAGTGGAATTTTTCCTGTTTCAAACAGATGAAAACAAAAAAATTATAAAAGCTGAAGAAAAAACAGGTTATTATGATGTGTCCCTTGCACAAAGATATGACGATTTGTTAACTAAAATTATACTAACTCTTGAAGAAACGGGATTTGATATTTCTGCTCTCCATCACGAGGGAGCGCCTTATCAGTACGAAATTGATTTAGGTTATGACGAAATACTAAAAACTGCTGACAGACTTATTACGTTTAAATTTGTAGCTAAAGCAATAGCCAAAGCTTTCGGATTTGTGGCAAGCTTTATGCCAAAACCAATTTACGGACAAAACGGCTCGGGGCTTCACCTGAACGTGTCATTAATTGATAACGGCGGTCAAAATGTATTTTTTAATCCGGAAAAACAGTACCAATTGTCAGAAAAGGCTCTTTACTCAATAGGAGGGCTTTTAAAGAATATAAAAGGCATATCTGCTGTTTTAAATCCCACTATAAACAGCTATAAAAGGCTTGTAAAAGATTATGAAGCCCCTATATACATTGTCTGGTCGGCTGTTACAAGAAGTGCACTCATAAGAATCCCAGCCAAAAAAGGGAAGGCAACAAGATTTGAGCTTAGATCTCCTGATTTTAGCATGAATCCTTATATGGCGTTTGCCGTACTTATGCAGACATGTATAGACGGAATAAGAAGTAAAACTGAACCGCCTGTTCCTGTTGAAAAAAATCTTTTTTTATTGTCCGGCAATGAAATTAAGCAAAGGAAAATAAAATCATTGCCGAGAAATCTGTTTAGCGCTCTTGAAGAATTCGAAAAGAGTTATGTTGCCAGAATCGCTCTTGGTGATTACATATTTGAAAACTTTTTGACTTCAAAACAAAAAGAATGGAACGATTACAGAAAACAGGTCACACCTTGGGAATTAAAAAAATATTTAGATGTATAGTAGCCTTTTACAAAATGGTATATACTTAATTAATACTGTAAAATTAGTTGCGCAATAGAATTAACTTTATAAAGAACAGGAACACAAACATGAACCTAAAAGATATTAATATAACCCTGTCAGGGATTGATGAAAGCGGTCAGGAAAACGAATATAAAGTTTCAGAGTTTTCAGGTCAAACAACCATACTCTATTTTTACCCGAAAGACAATACCTCCGGCTGTACTCAGGAGGCCTGTGATTTTAAAGAAAATAAAAACAGGTGGACTTCTAAAGCCCGTGTTATCGGAGTAAGTCCCGACAGTATAAAAAGCCATAAAAATTTCCAAGAAAAACACGGGTTTAATTTTATACTGCTTTCAGACCCCGAACACATTTTGGCTGAAACCCTAGGCGTCTGGGGCGAGAAATCTATGTACGGCAAAAAATATATGGGGATAATTCGCTCTACATTTCTAATCAACAAAACCGGTGATATTGTTAAAGAATGGAAAAACGTTAAGGTAAAAGGTCATGTTGATGATGTTCTTTCTGTGTTAGAGGGGGAAGATAAATGACAACAAAATTCAAACATCTTAAAACAGGTGATACATATGAAATGATAAGAGATGACGTCATCAACTGCACAAATGCAAACGATCATCAAATTATGGTTTTGTACAAACGCGACGGATACCCTGACTTGATTTTTGTCAGAGAAAAACAGGAATTTTACGAAAAATTCGAAAAAATTAATTAAGTTTCTTTATCGGCTTGCACGGGTTGCCGACAGCAACACAGTTTGAAGGTATGTCTTTTGTTACAACACTTCCGGCTCCTATAACAACATTGTCCCCTATAGTTACCCCTGGAAGTATTGTTACGTTTCCTCCTAACCATACATCGTTGCCTATTGTTATGGGCTCTGCCCATTCTAAAAATGTCATACGCTCTTTGGCGTCTATAGGGTGACAGGCTGTATAAATTCCCGTATTTGGCCCTACAAATACATTGTTTCCAATTTTAACTTTTGCGCAATCTAAGATTATCAGGTTATGGTTTGAGTAAAAATTGTCTCCTATTTCTGTGTTGTACCCGTAATCACACTGAAACGGCGATTCTATCCACAGATTTTTTCCTGCTTTACCGAGTATTTCCCTTATAATTTTGTCTCTTTTGTCTTTGTCGCTTCTGCGTGTAAGATTGTAGTCATATGTGAGATTTTTTACTGTTTCCCGCTCTTTATAAAGGGTTTCATCAGTCGCATCATACATCTCACCGTTTAGCATTTTTTCTTTTTCTGCAGGCATAAGTTAACTCCAAAGCATTATGTGATACTATATATTAGTTAACATAAACATTGCATTATCTCAAAATATACAATGTTTGTTCTATAATCAGTTGTATAAATACAGATAATAAAGAAGGCAGATAATGGAAAAAACAGCAGCAAAAGAAAAATCCTGGAGAGAATGGCATATAGCGGAAGAACTTCAATATGTGTTAGAAAGAAGTAAAAACGTTATCATCCCCAAAAAAAGAGATGAGCTTATAGAACTTTCTCTAGGCAGTAAAGATAATTATACTTATGATGTTGAATACGAAGTTCCGGGTAAAGGAAAAGTTGTTGAGGCACATGTTACACGCTGCAAAAACGGCATCGCTGTCAACTATCCCGACCCGTACATGCGCAGACGCGACCCGAATTGTATGGTTGTAAACAACATTGAAAATACGGATAAAACAACATTTAAAGAAAGATTCGGGCATGATTTTGACGGCTTAAGAAAAGAAACACTTGACTGGCTCAGCGCCCATGAAATTATACTTGTGCCGTTTATGGCGGGCGGTACTCAATACGGTTATCCTGCATTGATGATGGCGCCTAAAAACGCAGCCTTTTTTGCAGCAAGTATTTACGACCTTCAGGGGATGATTCCCTATGACAAACTGGAAAAAGATTTTGAACCCAGAGCAATAATATATGTTGCACCTCCTTTCAGACATTCTCATTTTGAAGGTAAACAGGTAGTTGTACATAACCAGCAAAATGATATTCATGAGGTGTTCTCTTACAACCTGTATCCGGGGCCGAGTGCTAAAAAAGGTGTATACGGTGTATTGCTTGCACTCGGGTTGAAAGAGGATTTTGTTACGGTTCATGCCTCTACTGTTAATATCACAACACCGTATGATAACGACATCAGTATACTTCATGAAGGCGCCTCCGGCAGCGGTAAGAGTGAAATGCTTGAATACGCTCACCGTGAAGAAGACGGACGTTTGCTTTTAGGAAAAAATGTTGTCACCGGTGAAGAAAAATATCTTGCGTTGCCGCAGGGGTGTAAATTACAGCCTGTAACAGATGACATGGCGCTTTGTCACCCGAGTTTCAGGAAAAATAACGGCAAATTATGCGTTGCTGATGCTGAACGTTCTTGGTTTGTTAGAATAGACCACATCAAAGGCTACGGCACTGACCCTAATCTTGAGTTTGTCACAACAAACCCTAAAGAACCTTTGATATTTTTTAATCTTGAAGCACATCCGAATGCAACATGCCTGATATGGGAACACGAGGAGGACTCCCCGGGTAAAAAATGTCCTAACCCGAGAATGATAATTCCGCGTGACCAGATTAAAAATATACAAGATGGTCCTATAGAAATAGATTACAGAAGTTTCGGGCTTAGAACTCCGCCCTGTACAAAAGAAAATCCGTCATACGGTATATTTGGTATGCTGCATATTTTGCCGCCGGCGCTTGCTTGGCTGTGGAGGCTTGTTGCACCGAGAGGTTTTGGCAACCCCAGCATTACTGCAACCGGTAAAGATACATTTAAATTGGAAAGTGAAGGCGTAGGCTCCTTCTGGCCGTTTGCAACCGGTAAAAGAGTAGATTTTGCAAATATTTTGCTTGAACAGTTTATGAATACAACTAAGACAAGAAACATCCTTATACCAAACCAGCACATCGGTGCGTGGGAAGTAGGTTTTATGGCAGAATGGGTTATCAGAGAGTACCTTGCCAGAAGAGGTCAGGCATCGTTTAAAAAGCTTAACCTGAAACCGGCGCGTCACCCATTAGGCGGTTATATTCCCGAAAATATTCATATAGAAGGGAATCCGATATCAAGAAAATTCTTTGATGTCTCAAAACAGGCACAAATTGAACCTGAAGGCTATGACAAGGGTGCAAAAATGCTCGAGGACTTCTTTAAAGAAGAGTTGAAGCTGTATTTAAAATCGGATCTTCACCCTCTGGGTAAAGCAATTATACTCTGCTGTATGGATAACGGTACGGTTGAAGATTACGAAAAACTGATACCGGGTGCTTATTAATAAAAACATAAAAAAGCCTCTGTTTATAAAAAGAGGCTTTTTTAATATTAATTTTGACTAAACTGATAAAGTCTTTTCTTTGATTTCATCTAAATATCTTGTTGCAAAGCAACCTGCTATTGCGCCGTCTGAGGCTGCTGTGATAACCTGCCTGAGCGGGGTATTTCTTACATCTCCGACAGCATAAACACCTTTGACAGATGTTTGCATATATTCATCGGTAATAATAAATCCTGCATCATCTTGGTTTAGCTGTGCATTTATATAATCAACATTTGGAGTAAATCCAATATATGGGAAAACGCCGTCAACTTTAAGTTCTGTTTGCTCATTTGTTTTTACGTTTTTTACAACAAGTTCTTCAACATTATTGCTGCCTTTAATTTCAACAGGAATTGTATCAAATACAAACTCCACTTTATCATTGTTAAAAGCACGCTGTTGAACAATTTTGTCGGCTCTTAGCGAGTCTCTGCGATGGATTATGTATACTTTGTTTGCAAATTTTGTAAGATAAGCTCCTTCTTCAACAGCAGCATTGCCGCCGCCTACAACTGCCACTGTTTTATCTTTATAAAAAGCTCCGTCACAAACCGCACAATAGCTTACACCTCGTCCGGCAAACTCCTTTTCTCCTTTAATACCCAATTTTCTGGCCTGTGCGCCTGTTGCTATGATTACTGTTTTTGTCTCAAATATCGAGTCTTTTGTTTCAATAATCTTTGTATCAGCTATCAGGTCGACTTTTTCAATCTCCTGCATAGGATATTTGTCAATATTAAACATATCGGCATGCTCTTCAAACTTTTCCATCATGTCATATCCGCCGATTTTTCCGAGTGCGGGATAATTTTCAAGTTCAAGATAATTTGAAGGCTGTCCGCCAAACATTGATATATCGATGACAGCAGTTTTTGCCTGTCCCCTTGCAGCGTAAATTGCTGCAGAAAGTCCGGCAGGACCTCCGCCTAAGATAACAACATCGTATTGTAAAACATTTTTTTCACTCATTTTGTTTCTCTCTCAACTAAAATTAATAACCGTTTGCTTTTGAATAAAACAGGTCTACAATATCACTGCCTGTGATTTTTTGTGCGCTGATACTGTATATTACTATATCAGTGCTGATTTTTTCCCCGTTTTTAAATTTGTCTATAACTATTTTATCAGTTCCATGAAAATTTTCACCACTTAATGTTAAAGTTGGTGTTTCTGTCATTTTTGCGTTTTTTGACTCTGTAATATGCCGGAACTTTATCTGATTACCCTGAACCTCCTCAACAGTGACGGAGGCCTCCGCCCCTGATACAGGGTTTGATAATGTAATGACGTCACCGCTTTTAGATAAGTTCCAATAGTCAATTGTCTCTTCATTAAATATTTTTTTATTGTTACTGTATGTCATAACGGACTTTATTTTCCATGTCCCGAAAAATCCTTTAGGCACCTGATTACTGAGCGTAACCCCGCCTTTTAAGACCATGCCCTCTGAAAATGACGGCAGCGGCTGAATAAATAAAAACAGTATAAAACATATTACCCAAAATTTTTTCATAATTTATATATAAGAATCTTTAAAAAACTTTCCACATTTTTATGTTATTCTTTGATTATGAATAAGATTTTTTCAACCACCGTAAAGAATTTAGATGAAACTGATATTCTTGCAATGAAATTTTCAAATGCGATTAGAAATAATGGTGCATTTGTTTGCCTGTACGGGGATATAGGCGCAGGTAAAACAGCTTTTACAAAACTTGTTGCCAAGCATCTTAACGTTAAAGAAAAAGTCACAAGCCCGAGTTTTGTTATTATAAACGAATATTTGTCAGGCGATTTGCCCGTGTATCACTTTGATTTGTACAGACTTGAAAATGAAGGCGTTAAAACAATTGTTGATGAATTAACCGAATACTCAAAACCGGGTGTTCTTACAATGGTTGAGTGGGCAGAATTTTCAGATTGTGAACTGCCTTTTGACCGAATTGAGATAAAAATTGAATATATTGACGAAAATAAAAGAAAATTTGATTTTTTTGCGCTCGGTGATAAATATATAAAAGCTTTGGAAGGGTTAGAACAGTGAAAATTCTCACTTTTGATACAAGTTTAGATAAAACCTATGTTACATTAACTCAAGACGGTAAGTTTTTGGCTGATGAAATTATTGAAAATCATAACGAAAAATACCACTCTGCTTTTTTAATTCCGGCAATAGTTGCAATCCTTAAAAACAACAAATTAAAAATGCAAGACATTGATGTTATAGGTACAAACATCGGCCCCGGCAGCTTTACCGGAATAAGAGCATGTGTAACTGTAGCAAGAGTAATGGCGCAGCAGCTTAATATCCCTCTTGTCGGGATAAGTTCATTAGAAATACTTTCAAAAATAAATGATGTAAATACTAAAACAATAGTTGCTTTAGACGCAAGAAAACAACAGTGTTATTTTGCTGCTTATGAAAATTCAAAAGAATTGCAGCCGCCAAAATTAATAACGGTTGATGAATTGTTAAACCTGAATTTTGAAAATGCTGGAATAATAACTGACAAAGTTTGTCATGACATTTTAAAAACTAAAGGTTTTGATTCTGTAATTTATACGGAAAAAAATGCGGATTTAGGCAAATATCTCAACTGTCTTGTCCGTCAAAAAGTTTGTAATGCTGATGAAAACGCTTTTTTGTGGTCAAAGCTAAAACCCCTGTATCTGCAGGCTCCGCCGGTTACAATTTCTGCAAAAAACAAACTGTCACAAGCCTAGTATAAATAAACGATTTCAAAATCCAAAGATTATTATTTAATTATAATAAATAATATGAATTTGGAGATTAGATTAGTATGGATTTTACATCGCTAATTGGCGTATTTTTCGGGATAGTATGTATTTTAATAGGACAGGCGCTTGAAGGTGGTAATGTAGGTCAATTACTGCAGATTACAGCGGCATTTATTGTATTTGGCGGTACAGCCGGTGCTGTTATTTTAAGCTTTTCCGTAGAAGATTTAAAAACAGCTTTTGTTCTGTTAAAAGACGTTTTCTTTGGGGAAAAGGTTAATTTTGATGATTTAATAGCTGAAATAATAAAATTTGCAACAAAAGCAAGAAGAGAAGGTGCTATATCGCTTGAAAAAGAGGCAAGAAATGCCTCGGACAGCTTAATGGTATTAGGTTTGGAAGCTGTTGCTGACGGTACGGATCCTGCTTTAGTAAGGCAAATGATGGAAACACAGGTGTCGTTACTGGAAGATAAAGTTGCAAGCGGCGCAAAAGTCTGGGAATCAGCCGGAGGTTTTTCTCCTACAATAGGTATCATAGGGGCTGTATTAGGCTTGATTCAGGTAATGCAAAACCTTTCTGATCCTTCAAAACTCGGTGCCGGTATTGCTGTTGCCTTTGTTGCTACAGTATACGGTGTCGGCGGTGCAAACCTTATACTTATTCCATTTTCTACTAAATTAAAAACAAAATTTAAAAAAGTATTTTTGAAAAAGGAAATGATTATAGAAGGTATTCTTTCTATACAGGCAGGCGAGTCTCCTGCATTAATTGAAAGAAAACTGCAGGCATACATACTCGACAGTCACATGAGATTGGAAGAATAAAACAATGGCAAGAAAAAAGAAAGCGGAAGAACATGAAAATTTAGAGCGTTGGCTCGTGTCTTATGCTGACTTTATGACGCTGCTTTTTGCTACGTTTGTTGTTTTGTATGCGCTTTCTCAGATAAATGTAAATGAATTTAAAAAAGTAGAAGAATCATTAAGAAAAGCCTTCTCTGTTCAATCAATACTTGATGGCGGAAGCGGGGTTATGTCATCCGGGCAAAATGTTCTTGAGGCAAATTCTGCAGCTGATTCAGTTATTGATTCCTTAATGATGGAATTTATAAGCCAGAAATATGAACAGGAATCATATGAACAGATTAAAAAAGAGATAGATAACATGACAAAAGCCGGAGAGTTAAACGGAATTAATGCCAAAATTGATGAAAGAGGACTGGTTATTGTTATATCAGATAAAGATTTGCTTTTCGGTTCAGGGTCTGCCGAATTAACTCCGCAGGCAAAAGAGATTCTTGAAAAAGTAGGCAAACTTATTGTTGAAAAATTTGCAATGCACATAATTAAAGTAGAAGGGCATACCGACAGCATGCCAATCTCCGGCGGAAGATATCCGTCTAACTGGGAATTGTCTACTGCAAGAGCATCATCAATTGTCAGATTTTTAATCGACAGATTTAAAATTATGCCAAATTTGATGGCGGCTATCGGGTATGCTGATACAAGACCCGCTGAAAAAGGTTCGGAGGCTGCTACACTCGCTAAAAACAGAAGAGTGGAAATCGTTGTTCAAAGAAATCAGTTTAAGAATCTCGATCACTTCCAGAATTCTTACCTGAAAATGGATAAGGTGGAACAGCAAAGAAGACGTAATGAACAAATAAGAATAATAAAAGAAATAGAAAATCAGGAACTTGAATCTCTCGGCGAGGATGTCCGTAACAATAATTTGCTGGAGGACACCGGCACCTCCTTCCTTGAAGAATCAAAGAGACTGGAAGAATTATCAACACCTGATTAATTTATAAAAAAATATTTTGTTTGTCTTATAATTGTTTCTGGTCTGGTAACATAAAAAAGGGATTACTTTTTGCAAAATATAAAACTTACTAGATACATAATAATATCCCTTATTCTGGGTATAATCGTCGGAATACTGTTTCCGGCTTTTGCCGTAAAATTATCACCGTTGGCCATGATGTTTTTAAATATGGTCAAAATGATAATAGCGCCGTTGTTATTTGCTACTCTGGTTATTGGTATAGCCGGTCATGGTGACATCAAAAGTCTTGGCAAAATCGGTATAAAAACGATTGTCTACTTTGAAGTTGTAACAATTGCAGCGCTTATTATTGGTCTTGGGGTAGGGCATTTTACCCAGCCAGGGGCGGGTGTAGATATTTCTGCAACAAATGTCTCATCGTCTTATATGGATGCTGTTACAGCGATGGGGCACACTTCTCATTCCTCTTTGAGAGAACTGATAATAGATATTTTTCCATCAAGTGTTGTAAAATCAATGGCCGAGGGTAATTTGCTGCAGATAGTAGTATTCAGCCTGTTTTTTGCGCTGGCAATTTGTGCGGTCGGGCAAAAAGCCAAGCCAATGATGGATTTGTTAAATTCATTGTCAGAAATAATGTTTAAGTTTACGGAATACGTCATGTGGTTTGCTCCCGTCGGTGTATTTTCCGCTATAGCAAGTACAATCGGCAGCAGCGGTATAGGAATATTAAAAAACTATGTAAAAATTGTTTTCTCATTGTACTTTGCTCTTATAGTCTTTTTAATTTTTATAATAATTTTTGTTTGTAAAATAGTAAAAATCCCGATAAAAGGCCTTATAAAGGTTTTAAAAGATCCGGCTTTGCTTGCTTTTTCAACGGCAAGTTCAGAGGCTGCATTACCAAAGGCAATGGAACAGATGGAACGTTTCGGGGTTCCCAAAAATATTGTAGGATTTGTTATGCCGACAGGCTATACCTTTAACCTTGACGGCAGCACATTATACCTTTCAATGGCTGTATTGTTTGCCACTCAGCTTGTCGGAATCGACCTTTCTTTGCAGCATCAATTGATAATAATGTTTGCGCTAATGTTCACAAGCAAAGGTGTTGCCGGTGTCCCCAGAGCTGCGCTTGTTGTGCTGGCCGGCACATTGTCAAGCTTGAATTACCCTTTAATCGGCGTTGCAATACTGCTTGGTATAGACCAGATTCTTGATATGGGAAGGACGACAGTTAACCTTGTAGGCAACTGTATTGCCACAATTTTTATTGCAAAATGGGAAAACGAATTCGATTACGATAAAATGAAGTCTTATCTTGAAGCAAAGGATTGTTAACAAAACTTAACAAATACAGCTAAAAAATTAAAGTTTTCCTAACAAAATGCCGATATATTATCTGTGAAGTAAAAATTATTTACAGGGAAAATCATGTCCGACCAGATTTTGATAAATAAGATAATATCGTCATTGGGATTAACCGGTCAGGAAGCCGAAACCAAAAGACAGGAACTTTCAAAGCTCACAAATGATGAGCTTACTAAACTTATTGCGAATATTGAAACCTTTGGAAAAATTGATCTGGGTGGTTTTAGTGCATTAGAATCTGCCGCAGCTTTCAGCGGTAACATCTTTAATACTTCGATAATAGACGATTCTCCGTCTTTTTCTAATACCGGAGATGTACAAAAAGAATATACATATAAAGAGCAAAAACAGTTAAACCAATTTTTAGGTGAATTTCTTTTTAACTCTGCAAAGCTGGGTCTGGATGAAATTAGAGCATATAATGACACCGTAGGCGTGTTGAATCTGCCTGATAAAATTGTTAACGGTTTTAAACTGTTTACAGGACAGCAAGACCGCTTTGGGCTTGAAGGTAAATTAACAAAAGAAAAAATAGACACACTCGAATTAAAGCAATCATCTCTTTCTCATCCTAGTTTTTTTGAATTTATGTTTGAAAAAAAATACGGGGTGCCATTGTCATACGCAAATATAGAAGAACTCCAACAAACCTCTGGGGAATTCACAAGAGTAACAGCATATCATGAAAAAACAGAACTTCTAAAACAAGGATTTAAAGAAGTTGCAGAAATAATGCAGATAGAAGAATCTCATAAAAGAGCAAGACAATTGGTACCCACAGCCGCTGCATCCTTAAAAGATCCTGAAGTAACTTCAGATAAAAAGTTTGCAGAGATTATGCTTAAATTTTGTAATAATGATTCAGAGCTATTATCAAAATATATGGAAGAACTTTCAGTTTCTTGCGGAGGCAAAGAAGAAATTTCAAAAAAACTTCCTCAGATAATGAAGGAACTGTTAGCCAAATGCGAAACTCAGGAAAAAGAAGCTTTAGGCAGCAAAACTTATGCACAATACAAGCAAGAGTATGAAACCTCCTGTAAAAAAGTATTCGGAACAAAAGGTTACAAAGAAACAGCCCAAAACTTTGTAGAAAGCGCAAAAACACAGGCAGCTTATACAGAGATAGGTATAACAATAGCAGCATCAATGTTATTGCCTGGTTCAAGCCTTGCCAGAAAAGGAATACAAAAAGCAGCAGTAAAATACGGCGAAAAAGCTGCAATGAATATGATGAAATTAAGTATGACAACAGCATCAGCCGCTATGCCGTCTGTTCTGACAACTCTTAATATAGCTACAAGTAAATCAAAATTTACACCGGAAGCAATAGAGGAGATAATAGAAAAATTTAAAAACGGGTTAATGTATGGCGGCTTTGGGGCGTATGTATCAAGTCCGTTAGGCATGGCAGTAGAAAAAGTTTTAAGCAAAAACCCGACAATGTTGTCTAATATAGTAAGCAAGACAATGGGTACTGCAACTGAAACAACGGCAGATGTGCTGTTTGACAGGATGACCAGTGATTTATCGTTTGTGGAATCATTAAAGCAAAACGGTGTAATGAACTTTGGTATGATGATTGCCGGCGGTCAGGTGGGTCGTATACTCGGTAATTTGACTATATTAAAGACTGATAACAAAAATTATATCGTAAAAAATTCTACAGGCGATGTTGTTTTTAATGCAGCGGATGAAAACGCTCTGGCCGGCTTTGTACTTGCAAACGGACTTGATGAAACTAAACTAAAAGCGGATAATTCATCTTCTGTTGAACAAAAGGGAAATACAACATCCACGACACTTCCGGCAATCATTCAACCTGTAGAATCGCGTGTGCCCGCAAAATTACCTTCTAAAATATCTTTTGAATATACACCAAAAGACTATGCTAAAGAGCTGCTTGCCTCTGCAAAGACAGAACAGCAATTAGCTTTAGCACAACAAATATTATCTAATGAAAAATTGGCAAATAATACAAAATTTATGGAAAAAGCCGTAGGTATAATAAACAACGCAGATACACCGCAAAAAATACAATTTGTTTCAAAAATTCTTTCTGATAAAAAGTTATCCGCCAGCCCGAATATTGAAGATAATCTCTGGGCGTTAACCTTTGGCCCGAGGACACAGCAGCAGTTAGATATGGGGTATAAAATATTATCAGATGAAAGTATAGTAAATAATCCATCTTTATTGTATTGTTCTGTTAATTTAATCAGAAGTGCACAATCAGATATTCAAACGGAACTTGTGAAGAAAATATTAGCTGATAAAAGTTTAATGGGCAATGAACTGGTTAGCATTTATGCCGACATGTTTATTGCTAAAGTAGAAACGCCTCAGCAAAAGGATGTAGCCTCTAAAATTCTTTCTGACAAAAGGTTGTTTAATAATAAAAAACTTATGGATAAGGCCGGTGATTTAATTGAAAATACTCGAACACCGGAGCATGCAGAACTTCTTTTACAAATACTTTCTGACAAAAAATTTGTTAATAATGAAAAGATGATGAACGATGCATTTAAATTAATTAATATTGATGAAATGACACCTGAAAAAAAACAAATTCTCTCAGAAATACTGTCAGATGAAAAATTCATGTATAACATGTATATCATGGATTATGCCTGTGATATAGTCAATGAAATAGAAACCCCGCAACAGGCACAAATTGTGTCTCAAATACTTCATGACGAAAAGTTAAACCGTAACAAAACTGTTTTAGAAAATGCCCGCAGTTTAATACTCAGTGCTAAAACGCCCCAGCAAATGCAAATTTTATCTAAAATCCTCTCTGATGAAAAATTGTATAACAGTGAAAATTTGATGCATAAAGGATTTCGTTTAATAAAAAGTTGTTCGACTAAAGAACAAATGCAAATTGTGTCAAAAATACTTTCTGATGAAAAATTGTATAATAATCATCATGTTATGCAAAATGCTGATGACTTCGTATATAGTGTAAAGTCTCCGCAGCATGCTGACATAATAAATAAAATACTTTCTGTGAAGTGTTTATATAACGATAGAGATGTTGATCTTCTTCTGCGTGACTTAAACAGATACATAGAAACCCCTGAAGAAATGGCTGTTCTTTCAAAATTCTTTGCCAATGAAAAATTGTATACTAACAAACAAATTGTTAAGAGTGCAATAGTTGTAGCAGGTCGATGGTTCAACCAGGACCAAAAAGAAATTTTGTCTAAAATACTTTCTAATGAAGATTTATACAATGAAAATCTTTTAATGAACCTTGAAGAAATATTGGACTCAATCCAAACACCTGAACAAAAACAAATTTTATCAGATATTCTTTCTGATGAAAAATTGTATAAAAATCAAAATATTCTAAATAATGCCGGCAGTTTAACAGAGAGTGCCAATACTCCGGAAAAAGCACAAATTGTTACTCGGTTGCTTGCAGATGAAAAGTTGTTAAATAACGAAAATGTTGTCAAATATGCAGGTGATTTGTTAAAGAGTGCAGATACACCTGAAAAACTCCAAATTATGACTGGGTTGCTTGCAGATGAAAAGTTGTTAAATAACGAAAATGTTGTCAAATATGCAGGTGATTTGTTAAAGAGTGCAGATACGCCCGAAAAACTCCAAATTATGACGGAGTTACTTGCAGATGAAAAGTTGTTAAATAATGAAAATGCTATGAAATATGCAGGTAATTTGTTAAACTGCGCAGATACGCCCGAAAAACTCCAAATTATGACGGAGTTGCTTGCAGATGAAAAGTTATTAAATAACCAAAATGCTATGAAATATGCTGGTAATTTGTTATGGAACTCGGATACTCCTGAACAACTTCAAATTGTGTCTAAATTGCTTGCTGATGAAAAGTTGTTAAATAACGAAAATATTATGCGGGGTGCTTCCAGGTTAATAAACAATGCTAAAACTCCCGAACAAATTGAAATTTTGTCTCAAATCTTTGCAGAGGAAAAATTATACAATAATGAAAATCTTTTGTATTATGCCGATGATTTAATAAAAAATACAAAAACACCTGAGCAAATACAATTTTTGTCTAAAATTTTCTCAGACGAAAGATTATACAGCAGCAGGAATATTTTAAATGAAGTTGAAAAAATACTGAAAGCTGATAGTACAGCAGAATCAACACAAGCAAAAATGGCGTGTTGTGATAAAATTATCTCGAATGAAACTGTAATTAGCAATGAAAAAATATTACAGGCTTCTTTGGGGGTGATTGGTGCTGCTAAGACTCCGGAACAAATAAAACTTGCTGATAAAATCCTTTCTGATTCACGCATTTTATCCAATGATAATGTGCTAATTGCAGCCAAATCTATATTAGAAACAGCTAAGACTCCCGAACAAATAAAACTTGCTGATAAAATGCTTTCTAATGAATCAATTTTGACGGATAAAGAGGCATTAAAAACAGTCAAATCTATAATGGAAAATACCAATAACCCCGAACGATTCTTAAAATTGCTTGATAAAATCTTTTCGAACGGGTGTACATACACTAATATGGCCGATATTTTAAAGCAAGCACAATATTTATCCGTAAAGAAAAATATATCAGAACCGCTTGCAAAATTTGCCGATGAAATATTGTCAAATGAACAAATATTAAACAACGAAAAAGCTTTAGAAGAAGCTATGAAGGCGATAAACTTCAACATTAGAACTCCGGAGCAATTAGAATTTGCTAAAAAAGTATTTTCTGATGAACGTATATTTGCTAATGCAAATGATAGAGTGTTAGAAAGATCCACCTCTGCAATTTCTTATATTAATTCGCCTGAGCATCTGGAACTTGCCCAAAAAATGTTTTCTGACGAACGTATATTTGCCAACAAAAATTTTACAGACCAATTCTATCAATTATTTAGTTTTAATGATTCTGGTGAAGAAATCCACGCAAGGATAGATATATTAGATAAAATACTTTCAGAGAAAAGAATTTTGGAAAATGAAAGTATTGCTGATAAGCTCGCTGATATAATTAGATTTACGAAAGATTCAAACGAAGTCAAAGCTAAAACAGATATTATTGACAAATTATTTTCTGATGAAAGATTTCTCAACAACAAAGACGTAATGAATAATGCCGGTGAAATAATTTTGTTTGTAAGATCAGCAAAAGATTTTGAAGACAAAATGAATATAGCGGAAAAATTGCTTTCTGATAAAAATTTTGCCGGCAATCAAAATGCTATGGATATGCTGGGTGCTATTCTTAAAAAAGCTAAAAAAATCGACAATATTGATGTAAAACTTGACCTTATAAATAAGATTTTTTCAGATGAAAAGCTAAGTAACAACAAACAGTGTATTGACGCTTTGAAAGAAATGCTTCCTTTTGTTGAAAATCCGCAACATGCAATACTGGCGGAAAAAATACTTTCTGATGAAAAATGGTACACTAATAGAGTGGTTTTATCCTACTCTGCATTCTTATTTGAAGATTTAACCTCCTTAGAACAGTTAAATGCAAAAATTATTATTATTGATAAAGCTTCGGAAATAACTAAAAAACCACTGGGAGAGCAAGACTTCGATTGGGATTTTGTGATGAACAATTTATTACATTCAACTGACACGGTTGAACAAGCCAAGGTGCGTGCTGCTATGCTTGATAAAATCGAACTGTTTGCAAAATTCATGAAGGGGACAGGATTGTCATCAGACGAATTATTAGCATACTTGTGTTCTCATCCTCAAAATATAAATGAGGTTAATGCAAAAATTTATTTGGCAGAAAAATTGGGTGCTAATGAAAAAATAATGAATAATAAAAATATAATGGAAAATGAAGATAAATTTGGAAATGAAGGTATAAAGAAAAATCCTGCTAATCTCCTGTTTACTACCAACTCGTTAAAAAATGCACAGGCAAAAGCAGCTGTGTTAGATAAACTGTTTTCTGATGAAAGATTATATAACAACGAAAATATTATAAATAATTTTACCCAAATTATAAAGACAGTAAACACTTCGGAAGATGCAAAAACTAAATTAGCATTTATCGACAAATTTTTATCTGATGAATCTCTCTATGATAACGAAAATATTAAAAACAACTCAGCTGCTCTTTTGTGCCTGAATTCCGAAGCAAATATGCAAAAAATGACTGAAATATTCCGCAATAACAGCCGGTTAAAATTTGAGCCTGATGATGCACTGATGCTTAATGATGTATTATCTTTTTCTGAATTTAACTCAATTCAGGAAATGAGTCCGCAGCAAAAAAGAGAGTTTTTATCCGTTATTTTAAAAAATAACAGCAACTTGTTTGGCAGAGGATTGTCATATGTGGTAAAAGTTTTGCCCTATAGCGAATCAGGGTATATAAAAACGATTCAACAGCTTTCTCAGAGTATGAATATTAACCTGAAACCCATAAGCAGTGATGATTTAAAATTGTTCGATAAAAATTTACAATCTTTAAATCAAACCCTCAAAAATACTGACCTTGGCAATTTAGAACAGATAAATCTTCAAATTTCGCAAAAAGATTTTATTTCACAGGTTAACAGCCTGACAGCCTCATTAACTCGGGAAGAAAAACAAAAGGTATTTGACTACTTTGGTTTTGACATAAAAAACGGAGTGCTTACAGGTTATCCGAATACAGCCGGCAAGGATATGTCACTGTGCAATATCAGCGATAATAATACAATAAATGTCATAAACAGCTTAAAACCTGTTGTTGACAATTATACTGACAACAATTTTATAACAATAAAAGATTATCCGCAGTTGAACAGGAATTTAAAAGATATTTCAAAACTTATGCCTGAAATTTTCAGACAGATTGATGGTTCAACCGTTCCTGTTGATACAATAAAGACCTTGCAAAAAGTTGTTCAAAGTCCCGAGTTTGAAACATTATCAGATAGTGATAAAAAAATACTGACTCTTGCTGTTCTTTTGCACAACACGGATAATACATCAGCATCAAAGGCCGGTTCTGCGTTTGACGGATTTTTTATCGGTAAAAAATTCGGTCTGAGTGACAATGATGCCGTAAAATTGTACAGAATTATAGAAAATTCTGATATTATAACAAGATTTATGAATACAACTAAAAAAGAAACAGCAGTAACATCAAATTTTATTCTCAACATATCCAGTGTAGATAGATCTGATAAATTTGACCTTATGGCTTTCAATTTAAAAGAAGGCAATACCTTTAAACTTGCCCGTATGCTGTACAGCAAAAAAGATATAGAAGGGCTTACAAGACACCTTGATAAGCTGCTTGAAACAAGAATACAACAAATTAAATCCTCTGATTTTGTTTTGCCGCAAACTCCCGCTGATGTAATAATGAAAAATGCCCAAACTCAAAACATAAACGGCTACAGCGTAAAAGTTGCTAAAGCCTCTGATATTGACAATTTTTATGCCTTTATACATACTCCGGAATCCGCATTTGTTTCCGGCAAATCTTCCAGAGAAATGAAATTTGCTAATTTTGAGGCTTTTAAAACTCTTGAAGATGACAAAGTAATATGTACAAGTTATGTCGGTAACGGGCAATATGGAGCAGCTAATGATGTTGGCTTTGTTTTTGAAGTTTCTCCTCAGCACCAGTATGTTGCATTTGGATACGATATCGGTTCCATGTCTAAAAACATTCCTGATATGATTATGGAATATTACAAAGACAAAGGCTATGAATCTTATCACGGCGGTTTAAAGTATGAGGAGAGAACAATGGTTTCAGATAATATTAAAAAGATTCTTAATATTTCTGACGATGAATATATAAAAAGACTCGATTATATTAAAGAAAAGGCTCAAGGACAGACATTAACACTTGATTTAATACAGCAAATTGACCCTGATTTTGCTGATGCGTATCAACAATTCTTGTCAAGACATAACGCTTATAGAGAAACTTATAATACCGCTTTATTAAGGGACGATCATTGGAATGAAGTACTGGTAAGCAATCCTACTATAACAGCGATATATACAAAAGGGGATGTCAGCTCGATTCCTAAAGAATACCTGAAAAAAGCCCAGGAAGAAAACCTGCCCATAGTTGTACTGCAATAAAAGTTGTATTAAAATCTGGTTAATTAATTATAGTTGTTGTATAATTTTTTTGTTGGACAGAAAAATTTTGATTGGCGGGTCGTATGCTTCAAATTTTCAAAACGCAGGAAGATAAATCTTTAAAAGAACTTACGATTGATGAATTTGAAAAGGGCTCATGGTTCAATCTTATAAAGCCTACTGCTGATGAAATCAAAGACGTTGCCAATGCATTGAATATAGAAGCTGACTTTCTTAGAGATTCTCTGGACTCTGAAGAAAGATCCCGTATTGAACTTGATGATGACAAACTTTTGATAATCACAAATGTCCCTGTCATGGAGGACGAAAACAGCTTTGATACATTGCCTTTAGGCGTTATTATGACTCCTGACAACATTGTTACCGTATCTTTGAAAGAAAACAGGATTATCTCATTTTTTAATCAAGATACGTCTAAATTATTCAATACTTCTGACAGAACAAGATTTTTGTTTCAGATTCTGTTTCGTTCTACAAAATTTTACTTAAGGTATTTGGAACATATTAACCGTCATACAGATAAGATTGAAGTTGATTTAAAAAGAACAATGAAAAACAAGGCGCTGTTTCAGCTTTTAGATGTTCAAAAATCTCTTGTCTACTTTACAACGGCTCTTAAAGACAATGGCAGAGTACTTGAAAAACTCAGCAGATTCAAGAAATTTCCGGGGTTTTCTACATTTATGGAATATAATGAAGAAATAGAAGATCTGATGGAAGATGTCATCATTGAAAACAAACAGGCTGTAGAAATGGTAGAAATGCACAGAAACATCTTAGAAAGTATGATGGACGCTTTTGCTTCTATTATTTCTAACAATTTGAACATCGTTATGAAGTTTTTAACTTCAGTAACAATTATACTGGCTATACCTACGATGGTCGCCAGCTTTTGGGGAATGAACGTAAACGTGCCTATGGCGCATATGCATTATGCGTTTTTGGGAATACTGCTCTTTTCACTTGTCCTTGCCGGTATTATTGCAATAATACTTGCTCGTAAAGGACTTTTTTAACAGAAAATTAATTTTAAGATATTGTAACAATATCAAATTTTTACAGCCATGATTAGCAAAAATATTTTTGTTTAATCTTAATATAATTAGTCATACTGGTTTGTGAGGTACTATTGTGAAGATTCAATCTTTGAACGCGACTAATCCCGTAAAAAAATCATTCCGTCCGAATTTTAACGGTCATGTTTTGACAAAAGACGCTTACGGCAACGATGTATACAAATTTTTTACACCTAATGCCGTTCCCGGTGTTACTCTTGAATACGTGATTATGACGCATGACAAAGACGGCAACTACAGTATTAATAAAGACGAAGTACATAAAGTAGAAATGCCTAAAGGCTATGACAGCCTTGTATTATATGCAGATGACTTAAACCTCACTAAAGATTCTGTTTTAGGGTATAAATTTACATACCCTAATAAATTTTTCTTTAAAGATAACAGCATGACCGGTGATAAAGGTTACACAATTGCAACTCCGCTTAACCGTACTAATCCTTCAAGACCTAAAGTAATGGAACATGTTTTTGTGGATTCGTTTAATGTAAAAGACCAAAAAGGTTTGCATACAAAAAGAAATCACTTTAACATACTCGGCGGTACAATAAACACAGTTAACGAACGTATAGACCAGCTTGCAAAAGACGGTTTTACCGATATTTTAGGCAATCCTATTACCGGGCAGGATAACAAATCCAGTCAGGGTTACTGGACAACTAACCCGTATCAGGTTACAAATAATCTCGGTGATATAAAAGATTTAAAAAATATGCTGTTAAACGCCTTTCGTCATGACATAAGATGGACTATGGACGGCGCATTTGTTAACGAGGGTGTTGAAGGCATTCACATTAAAGACATAATGAACTGGCAATATGAAAGCCCGTTTGTACATTTCTTTGAAACTAAAGACCTTGATAATATAGCTCCGAGATTCGGAGTGCTCTCAAAAAATCCTGCAGTTAACGAGCATACACATATCCAGATTGTAAACGGGCCATACAAAATTGTATTTGAAAAATCCGGCGATAAATATATAGAAAAAGAAATAAAAAAATCTTCTGTTGACCCTACAAAACCGACTTATATTCAATTATTTGACGACAGATTAGCATCAGAAAGACAAATGTCCGGTGACTTTATTTTTGATGTGTATGATAACAAGGACACAGGCGATAACCACGAAATTGCAAATTACAGAGACTCTGTTCAGGCATATCATGCAAGAGTTACCCCGAGAGAGGTAGCTGACAATTATGCTAAATACAAAGAAGCAAAACGTTATAATAAAAATGCTGAATTTAAAAATTCTTTGACCCGGTGGAAAGGTTTTGAACTTGGCGAGTCCAACAAAGACGGGGGTATTTCTCTTTGGGTCGGCAACAGTGATATTTCCAAAAAACGCTTTATTCTCCCTGAATCATCGTTTTATGAGCAAAATTTGCCTGAAAACTTAAAAGATATTGTAAAAGCTGCACCGTATCAAGTTCAGGATGATACCGTACAAATAGGTAAATTCTGGACTCAGGAGGTTTCCAAACTGCTTATTGAGTATGTTGCAAAACAAATCGGTGACAAAGTTAATGATGGTATGAATTATGAGCAGGCTATTAATGCTCTTATCGAAGAAAAAATCTTGCCCAAAAGCGCAGCTCTTGTACTTGAAAAAGAAGACGGAGTTTCTCCTTTACAGAATATACTTAGCGAGGATATTTTTACAGGTGAAAAAAATTACCGGTTAAAACCAGTAAAAATGCCTGAAACAATTGAGGATGGAATGATGTCTTATCCTCTTGAAGCAATTGAGTTTTCTCCTGATTTAGTCAGCGTGTTTGCTTATCCTTATATAAAAAATCTTGCTGTAACAGAAGATACAATAGGTAAATCACGATACGATTTATATAAAATGGGTGATGAATATTATAACAAAATCCCTGAAAAATACCGTGAAACCTATAAAGAAGCGGATAAGCTTTTTGCCGGTGAATACACTCAAGAAGCAATAAAAATTCTTAAAAGATTAGAAGATAAATTTAATGACGATATCAAAAGAACAAATGAAAATAAAGCCGAGAAGAAATTTGTAGATGATAATAATCAACTTACAGAAGAAGGCAAAAAGATATATTCTCTTATTGCCTCAGACATTGTTAAATTTTTAACAGTCTCTGTTCTTGCTCCTGAAATTGAAGCACAATTTAGGGATAATATGCTGTTCTATGATACAAAAGAATTAAATAAAGTTGATTTGAATTCTTTAAATCTGCAATACGAGGTAACGCCTGAAGCAACAGCACAGAGATTAATGCAAAAAATAAAATCAGGGTTAAAAAATATCTCTAAAGATAAAAAAGAAGTCTTTTTAACAAGTTTGCAAGACAGATTGGCTCATATTAATTCAGATTCCTTTGATGTTGCTAAACTTATTGTAGAAAAAACTGAAGCCGGTTTAAACTGGAGAATAGATGCCTCAAAAGACGTAGGATTTGTTGATTATGATGATCCTGATGACGGAACTCTTGATAGAGATCAAAATTTAAGAGAAGTGGAAAAATTCTGGAACAGATTTAATACAGGTGTCAGTGAATACAATCCTAATTCCTTTAAAATAGGTGAATTAACAGATTTAGGGCAGGCCGTATTATCCGGATTTACCTCCAGAACAAAATTTGACGCAACATCAGATTATGACTTTTTCTTTTCAACAGTCCTAAATTTATTCGGCAGAGGTGATTCTTCTACTGATAATCACATAGATAGTCTTGCATCTGAAATGGAAAATAAATTATTTACGCATGAAGAAATAGGGCTTGGGTATTTTGATACAGGCACTCTAGATACTATTAATTATGCACACAGATTTGTCGGAAACCATGACAAACCAAGAGTACTTCATCTTTTGGCTACAGATGCTGGAAAACTCAAAGTCAACAGAGCTGAAGAAATTGCTTATACTCTTGAACACAGAGGTATGCGCAAATCCGACGTATTTAGACTTCTTGATTCCAAATATCAAGATGCTATGATAAAGGCTAATAACAATTTGAAAACCGGTGTATATCACATGGGCGGCAAGGAAAAATATTTTGATACCGAAAAATACGGTTCACGTCCGTTTGACATTAATATTGACGATATTGTCAGAGAAGCCGCAGAAATCAGTTCTGATTTCAAAACATTCGTAAATAAAAGAGAAAATGAAGAAACAATCAATAAACTAAAGGCTGATATTTTACATCAAATATTAGAAAATCCGCTAAAAAAATACAGAGCAATGTGGTTTGTAATGAATGCCCTGCCAGGCACTCCGACAAACTTTGCCGGTGATGAACTCGGGATGACAGGCTGGGAATTTGAAGCTAAAAACGAAGAGCAGGAAAACAGGAACGCACTTAGATGGGACAGATTAAACAATCCCAATTATGAATTTTTGAAAACTTATAAAAGCAATATAGATGATATAACAAAAATAAGAAAAAAAGAGGCTGCCTCTGCTCTTGTCAACGGCTCAACAATAAAACTTTGTGACCAGATGTTAGATAATAACAATCGTGCTTTAACATTATACAGATACAATGACAAAACAGATGCAATTTGTATTTTGCACAATACTGGATTTGGGGCTTTGCCTGAACAATGTCCCGTCGGAGAAATGTTTATATCCAAGATTGATTTATCAGGACTGCCTAACGGTTTAGAGCCCGGTACAATATATGTAAATGTTCTTAAACCGTATGAAAAATTTAAAGTCACAAATAATTATGAAATTAAAAAGGTTAACGATAACAATACTGACCAGATACAAGGAAATATAAATATAGGTAATGCAGGAATTATTCTTGTAAGAGAAAAGGATTTTAAAGGTAAAAAACTATCTTTTAAGGGAAGTATTGAAAACCCGAATGTTAAACTTGCAAATACAAAATATAATTTTTCATATATGCAAAAATAATGCAAAGATAAACGATTGCGAAAGAAATTATTTTAAGTTATTATAATATAGCCGTGCTCCACGGGGACCTGGCGGATCTCTCGACCCGAACGCTTATGCGGGGTGCAGAGCCTGCAGTGAGGCTTATATGAAAAAGCGTAATTTTATTTTTGTTTATGATTGCTCAAAATTTTTCGGCGAAAGCAATCGAACCGTGTCAGATCAGGAATGAAGCAGCACTAAGATTCAACTTTTGGGTGAAGAACTTTTGAGAGGGAGATAAATTTAGAATGAAACTGATTTGTATATGTCGATAGGCAGAGGCACGGCTTTTTATTTTTTTGTTTTTTGATTTGTATTATTTTTGTATTTGGAAATTATAAAAGCAAAGCTATTATTGATTTTAAAGCTATTGTTAAATTTATAATTTTCAAAAATTTTTATAATAAAAAATTTGTATTTAAAAAATAAGTTTATATTAAGTTTGTAAAAATTTTTTTATCCACTTGTATTAGGGGGCATGGTCAATTGTAAAACATATTTTACAAAAAAGATATTGTTTCTTAAAAATTATCTTAGTATGATAATTTCAATGGAAATAGAGAAAGAGGTGATGGCTGATTTCCGGGGATTATTAAATCGAGGAAAATTTGAAAAAGATTTCTAATTTATTAGGAAGAAAAAATAAAATCAATAGTCATTTTAAGGTTTTTACGGCTACTAGCATTGGGGATTGTTAAATCGTAATAAGGGAAGAGAAAAAGATTAAAAGTTCTGTTATAAAACAGAACTTTTTTCAAATATGGTATTTAAAAATTTTTTTCTTGTATTAGAATATTAATATAACTTTTGAAAATTTAATATAAAAGTCGTGATACTCTGCCGAGAGAGAAATGACTAAATGTCATTTCGAACGAGAGGTAGCAGTTTGGTCCGATACTTGAAAATTTAATATAAAAGTCGGGATGTAGCGCAGTTTGGTAGCGCACCGTGTTCGGGTCGCGGGGGTCGCAAGTTCGAATCTTGTCATCCCGATTTTTTATGTAAAAGCAAGTTGGAGGGACAAGATTACATCTTGTCAGACTTCTCGAAAAATTACGCTTACGCTATTTTTCGGAATGTCTGATTCGCTCTCGTACGGCTCGCATTGCTCGCCTACGATAAGCCTATCATCCCGATTTTTTATGTAAAAGCAAGTTGGAAGGACAAGATTACATCTTGTAATTAAAATTAAAATAAATTATGAAAATAAATCTATTTACTGTATCTTTTAAAAAAAAGCCTGACAACTATTTAAAAATTGATAATGTTGTTTCCCGTTCTGCGCAACCAGGCGCGGATGATTTTATATGGCTAAAAAATCAAGGTGTAACAGATATCGTAAACTTTAGAACAATGGTTAAACCAGCGCTTAATTTTGATGAAAAGAAGATTGTTGAACAAAATGGGATGAGATACCATAATATTCCTTCCATAACCAAATACCCTGATGTTGAGAATATAAACAAATTTTTAAAGCTTGTTGATAATATAAAAAAATCTGGCGGTAAAGTCCATATACACTGCAAAGCCGGTGCTGACCGAACAGGCATGTATTCTTTTATTTATAAACAGTTAAACAACTTAGGCAACATTAATTCCAATACAGCTGAAATGTTAAAAATGGGACACAATTATCAATTATATCCTGACTTGTTACCCTGGATAAAAAATTTTTTAAATAAATTTATAACAAAAAAATAAATTATCTTTGATTTTGTCTTTAAGCTATAATAGTTTTGCACAGATAATACAAAGGTAACATGATGAAAACTAGTCCGATATCGTTTAAAAGTAAATTCATTATCCCTAATAATGATCTAAATAAAAAAGTTGAATATTTATATCCTAAAACGTTGAAAATAGGGAAAAGAATACAGGCAACAACTACGCTTACAAATGATAAAATAACAATTGATTCTTATAAAAGCAAAGACAATTTTGTCAGAAAAGCACTAAAAAAATTCGGCATTGAATTTAAAGAAGAAAACAAATAGTTAGTTTGAAAATAATTATTTTATGTTAAAATAATTTTGTTAGTAATATCCGGTGCTATTATTTAGTATGGCGATGGATAAAGAAAATTGAATATCATAAAAATATCGGGACACTCTGCCGAGAGAGAAATGACTAAATGTCATTTCGAACGAGAGACACTGCCGAACAGATAATTCAGTGAATTATCTGAGAGAGGTAAGCGTAGCTGCGCTAGTCCCAATAATTTTGAAAATTGAATATCATAAAAATATCGGGACACCCTGCCGAGAGAGAAATGACTAAATGTCATTTCGAACGAGAGGTAGCAGCGTAGCTGCGCTAGTCCCAATAATTTTGAAAATTGAATATCATAAAAATATCGGGACGTAGCGCAGCTTGGTAGCGCACTACCTTGGGGTGGTAGGGGTCGCAGGTTCAAATCCTGTCGTTCCGATATTTTTTGTGTTTGTCGCAGGTTTCACGTTTCGGATTTTTTACGTCATTCTGACTCAAAAATCACTCACCTGATCCTGATCTGTAAGACTCGCAAGCTCGTCTACAGCTCAGGACAAATCCTGTCGTTGCGATATTTTTATATTTGTTCACAGGTGATGAAAAGTATTATGACTACAGCTGACTTGCCAAATTTATTCACACAGCCAATTCTTCAAGTGCAGCCATTTTCATAACTTCGGGTTTAGCTTTTTTGCCTGTCCAGATTTCAAACGCCTTTGCACCTTGATAAACAAACATATCAAGCCCCGTTATAACCCTGTAGCCGTTTTTCTGGGCAAGCTTTATAAAGGACGTTTTTAAAGGGTTGTAAACAATATCATAAACTGCCGCGTCAGATGGCAATGTTTTTAATATGTCTTCTTCTATAGGACTAACACCCATTGCTTTGCCCCTCATTCCCAGCGGTGTTGAGTTAACAAGCATTTTTGATTCTGATAAGTCTCTTAAGCTTTGCATTTGTTTTAAATTAAATGTTATTTCGGGAAATTTGTTTCTTAAAAAATTTACCATATCCTGAGCGTTTATAACATTACGCGCATAAAAATCTATCTCAGAAACTCCTATCTGGGTAAAAGCTATTGCCGCAGCACGTGATGCGCCGCCAGTACCGAGTATTGAAACTTTACTCCTTTTCAAATTGATTTGGATATCAGAAGGAATAGCTGTTTTAAAGCCGTAAATATCTGTATTATAGCCGGAAAGTGTGAGATTTTCATTTATTTTTACCGTATTTACGCATCCGGCAATATCAGCAAGAGAATCAAATTCATCCAAAAATAACGTTACAGGTACTTTTAGCGGTATTGTGACATTAAAACCGGTGTACCCTTGAGACTTTAGCTGCTTAACTCTTGTTACCAGATCCTCCTGCCGGGTTTCTAATAGCTCATATGAACCTTCTATACCTAGTTCATTAAGCATTGCGTTGTGCATAACCGCAGAAAGTGATTGTGTAAGCGGATAACCTATAACAGCAAATTTAAGCATTATTCATTCCCTTCGGTTTCTAAAGGCTCGCTATATGAACAGGCGTTGTTTGAGCAAACAAGTTTAGCTTCTTTTTTTGTAATCTTTTTAACAAGGTATGCCCCGCAATCCGGACATTTTTTTGCAACAGGCTCATTCCACGATACAAAATCACAATCAGGATATTTGCTGCATCCGTAGAAAATTTTACCGTATTTGGATTTTCGTTGAATAACGTCACCATGTCCGCATTTCGGACATTTTACCCCTGTTGTGACAAGCAGTCTTTTTCTGTGTTTGCATTCATCGTTCGTGCATTGCAAATATTTGCCGTAGGGTCCGACTTTTACAATCATATCTGAACCGCATTTTTCACACTTTTCATCACTTTTTTCATCGACCTTAACAGCTGTTCCGTCTTTGTTTAACGGCATCATTGTTTTGCATTCCGGATAACCTGAACAGCCTAAAAATTGTGTGCCAAACCTGCTTGTTCTGACAATCATTTTTCTGCCGCAATTCGGACAAACTATATCTGATTCTATCAAAACGCGCGGCATGTTCTTTTTAGCTGAATCAACAGTATCGTTAAACGGAGTGTAAAAATCTTGTAAAACGTCTGTCCATACTGCTTTTTCTTCAGCAATATCATCGAGTTTGTTTTCCATCTGGGCCGTAAACTCATAGTTCATGATATCTGTAAAGTATTTTACAAGCTCTCTGCAAAGCGTGCGGCCGAGAATTGTAGGCGCAAGAGCTTTTTCTTGTTTTTCCACATATCCTTTTTGCTGAATTTTGGAAATAATCGGCGCGTATGTGGACGGACGTCCTATACCGTGTTCTTCCAGTGCTTTTACAAGCGATGCCTCTGTAAATCTCGGCGGCGGCTGTGTAAAATGCTGTTTTGGGTCTATCTTGGAAAGCTTAAGTGAATCACCTTCATTTAGCTCTGGTATTTTGCTCTGGTCAATATCATCATCCGATTCATTATAAACTTTTAAGAAACCGTCAAAGGTAATTTTACTTGTACCGGCTTTAAACAGGTAATCTCCTGCCGATATATCTACGGAAGTATTTTTAACCTTGGCGTTTTCCATCTGCGATGCAATAAATCTTGACCATATTAATTTATACAGCCTGTATTGTTCAGCTGTAAGATACTGTTTTATGCTGTCCGGTGTTCTTTCAATATAAGATGGTCTGATTGCTTCGTGTGCATCCTGTACATTTTTACCTTTGCCTTTAACGTAGTTGTTAGGTACTGCCGGATAATAGTTTGAGCCAAAACTGTCGGTAATATAGTCTTTAGCGGCAGCCTGCGCATCGTCGGAAATTCTTACGGAGTCTGTTCTCATGTAGGTAATCAAACCAACAGGTCCGTCAGAGCCTATGTCAATTCCTTCGTAGAGCTTTTGTGCTATCTGCATGGTTTTTGATACGCCGTAGCCTAATTTTGAGCTTGCTTCTCTCTGCAAAGTTGATGTAATAAAAGGTGCTGTAGGTTTTCTTTGTGTATCACGGAAGGTCACTTTGGAAACTTCGTAATTTAACCCTTTTTGTGAAAGCTGCGCAACAATTTTATCAGCTTCTTCTTTGTTTTTTATCTCAATTTTTTTATCTTTATATTTAGAAAGTTCTGCAATAAACGGTATTTTGTCTTTCAGCAGCTGAGCTGAAATTGTCCAGTACTCAACAGGTTTGAATGCATCTATCTCATCTTCTCTTTCACAAATCATCCGCAGGGCAACACTTTGGACCCTGCCTGCTGAAAGTCTGTAATTTCTCATTTTTTCCCATAATACGGGGCTGATTTTATAACCTACAAGCCTGTCGAGGATTTGCCTTGTCTGCTGTGCTTTAACTCGTTCCATATCAATCTGGCGTGAGTGTTCAACCGCATTTTTTATTGCTTTAGGTGTAATTTCGTTAAATTCTATACGAAAAATTTTGTTGTCAGGCACTTCAAGAACCTGTCTTACATGCCAGGCAATGGCTTCTCCTTCGCGGTCAGGATCGGATGCAAGGAGAATTTTATCTGATTTTTTTGCAAGGTCGTTTAGTTTTTTAACAACAGCTGTTTTTTCAGGAATTACAATAAAACTTGGTTCAAAATTATTTGCCACATCAAACCCGAGAACTTTCGGCGGAAAATCCCTGATGTGTCCGTAGCTGGCTTCTATCTGGTATGAGTCGCCGAGAATTTTTTTGATGGTTTTTGATTTTGCAGGAGACTCAACTATTACCAGAATCTTTTCGCCCTTGGCTTTAGATTGCGTTTTTGATTTTGATTTAGCGGGAGTTTTTTCTTCCTTAACCGCCACTGTCGTTTTTGTTTTAGCTGCCATAAACCTTTACTTGTAAAATTATCATTTTTAAACTTAAACGTTAAGCGCCTTGATATAATAACATCTTAAAGTCGATTAATCAATGGTTAATACTAAAATATGAAACTTAACAATTGTTTATAAATTTGCACGGCATGAAAAAACTTGTAATAATAAGCATATTAATAGTCTAACCATTCCTTTCTTGACTTATGCGGCCTTTTTAATAATCGCCGCATTTATTTTTATTTTGGCTTTAATTATGTTAGTATATACTGTATACAATTATTAATTTTGTACTTAAATACAAGATTAACGGAGAATCTAAGGGGGCTTTTTACATATATGAACATTCTGTCCTGGTTTTTTAAACCTAAAAAAGAAAAAAACGTTTTATGTTATTATCCTGATGCAGTCCTTGTTGTATCTGCGTCAGGTGAACTTTTATATGCAAATGAAAATTTGCTTAAAATACTTGATATTCCATCTGATGAGTTATTTAATCTTGAGCTTTTAGATATATTTGACGGTGGTTTTAATCTGGTCAGCAACCTTGTAAAATCAGATGATTCTGCTGTAGTTCGTTCAAAAATATATCCGGAATCCGAAGTGTTTTTAGAAATAAGAGCCTCTGAATACGAAGATGATGAAGAGAAAATTATTATCTCAATGAGAGATGTAACTCACAACAAAAAAATGCTCAACAAGCTCATGTTTGAACATGAGTACATAACAAAATTAAACAAAAACAGAAGTTCTTTTTTAACAAAAGTTTCAAATGAAATTACCTCGCCTCTTCACTCTATTAACGGCTTTTCAGAAGCTCTTCTTGAAGGGTTAGGCGGGAATGTTAATGATAAGCAGCAAAAATACTTAAAAATAATTAATAAGAACTCTATGCAGCTGTTAGAGCTTTTAAACGGTATTCTCGAATATTCTAAATTAGAATCCGGTATTTATGACTACGAATTTAAAAACTTCGATTTTGTTACAATGATGACAAATCTTTTTAACAAATATAAAGAACAGGCAGACAAAAAGAAACTTGTTTTGAAGTTCAATCTTAATTGCCTTACAAAAAGAACAATATATTCTGATGAAAATGCCTTAAAAAAAGTCCTTTCAACACTTATAGAAAATGCTTTAGAAAGAACTGAATCCGGTGCAATAAATCTCGCAGTAACACATCCTGACGAAAGTTGTCTTGATGCTGCGGGAATCGATACTACAAAAGGATTACCGGCAGAAAGTTATATTATGATACAAATTACAGACTCAAGCCAGGGGCTGGCTGAAGACGAGTTAAAAAACATATTTGACCCTTATGCTAATATTGATAAGTATTTAGCTAAAAAAAATGTTTCCAAAAGTTTGGAAATGGGTATTGTTTATATGCTTGTCAGAATTCTAAAAGGAAGAATCAATGTTGAGTCACAACCTGAGCAAGGCTGTGTATTTACGTTTATAATCCCTGCTGAAAAGATAAGTTTGTAATATTCTGGAGTTAGTATGGCAAATGTCACCCTTAAAAATGTAGTTAAAAAATATGATACAAAAACAATTATAAATAACATTTCTCTTGAAATAAAAGACAAAGAATTTCTTGTGCTTGTCGGCTCCTCAGGTTGCGGAAAATCTACAATTTTGAGGATGATTGCGGGGTTAGAGGATATAACTGGCGGGGAAATATTTATTGACGGTAAATGTGTTAACAATATGCACCCTAAAGACAGAGATATTGCTTTTGTTTTTCAAAGCTATGCGTTATACCCGCATATGAGTGTCTATGAAAATATTGCCTTTCCTCTTAAAATGCGTAATTTAAAGAAAGACGAAATCAGGAAAAAAGTTTTAGAAGCGGCGCAAATTCTTAATCTTACAGAATACTTGGACAGAAAACCCAAACAGTTATCCGGCGGACAAAGACAAAGAGTGGCTTTAGGCCGTGCAATTGTCAGAAACCCTAAAGTTTTTTTAATGGATGAGCCTCTGTCAAATCTTGATGCAAAATTAAGAGTACAGATGCGCTCTGAGATTAAAAAACTCCACGAAAAATTACAAACAACTTTTATCTATGTAACCCACGACCAGACTGAGGCTCTCACAATGGGTGACAGGATTGTGGTGCTTGACAAAGGCGTTATTCAACAAGCAGATACGCCGGAACAAATATATTACAACCCTGCTAACACCTTTGTTGCCGGTTTTTTGGGCTCTCCTTCCATGAATTTTATTAATGTAAAAATATCAAACGGTACTATTAAATTTAATGATTATCTAATATCGCTTTCAGAATGTCAAAGAAATCTTATAGGCTCAAGAGAAGAGGTGCTTGTTGGGATTCGACCTGAAAAAATGGATATTATAGATTCAAACTATGAGTTTGTAGTTCCTGTAGACATTTCAGAGATGCTTGGCAGTGAAAAAATTGTATACTTCTATATTAACGGTGCTAAATGCAGTGCAAAAATTGACTCTCAAAAACAGTTTGATACAAATGTCAAACTGAACTTCAATACAAACGACTTTTTGTTTTTTGACAAAGAAACTGGAATCAGAATTTCATAAACAACTATTGCAAAAACAGATTATTAATT
>CALUQS010000097.1 GCA_944322975.1 Candidatus Gastranaerophilales bacterium | reverse complement strand
TTCTTCCGCAAAATCGGTCATTTTGAGTTCCTTTCAATAAAATCATTTAAGTACTTTTCTGCTTGTTTTATTGTTCTTGCTTGATTATCCTTGTTACTGCCTGCGACAATTAGTATAATTACATTTGTGAGGTCTTTATAATAGACTCTGTAACCCTTGCCTACAAAAAATCTTAGTTCAGACAGTAAACTGTTTGAAAGTTTTTTATGGTCGCCATATAAACCGTCAACTAAACGTTCTATTCGGTTATCAATTATTGATTGCGTTTTTTTATCAAGCGAATGTTTCCATTCAAGATAAGGACAACTACCGTCAGCAGTTTTGTAATATATGATTTGTTTTAAGTTTTCAGTCATAAGGTTACCTAATATTATTGTAGGATATAGCCGACAATATGTCAATGGGTATATATTTAAAAATTATTTAAACAGAAATCAGGGTGCAAATTTTTGCACCATCATAAAATTAATTCCTGACAAACATTCTACTGGCAAAGACATATCAGAGATATTTTAGAAAACTATTTTATGTTGTATAATTGTTGCAGGACAAAGGAATTTTTATGAAAATATTGATAGTTGGTTCAGGAGCCAAAGAATACACAATCGCAAAACTTGTGTCTCAATACGAAAATACCGACCTCGTTTTTGTTGCACCGGGCAATGATGCAATAGCGGAGTTTTCAAATTGTATTGACATAAAAGCTGATGATGTTGATAATTTGCTTGAATTTGCAAAAGCAAATGAAATCGATATAACGATAGCGGCCTCGGAAAAAGCTATTGAAAACGGTATTGCCGATGTTTTTAATGAAGCCGGTCTTATGATATTTGCCCCGACAAAAGAGGCTGCAAAAATCACCTCTTCAAAATCGATTGCCAAAAAATTTATGTATAAAACCAAAATCCCGACACCAAAATTCGGTATTTTTGACAGAGAAAATATTGCTGTTGACTATGCAAGAAAATCAAAATATCCGCTTGTCATAAAAACAGACGTCCACAGACACGGAGAAAATGTTTTTATCTGTGATAATTTTAAAATCGCAAAAAGAAAAATAGAAGACCTTTTTGACAATGCGGAAAAAAAAGTTGTAATAGAAGACTATGTTGCAGGACAGGAGTTTTCTTATTACGTTGTCAGCGACGGTTATAATGCAATGCCTTTAAACTCTGTTGTTCCTTACAAATCAGTATTAGAAGGCAACGGCGGTGCTATGACATCAGGGCTCGGTGCTTATGCTCCTTTTTATATGATAGACCGCAAACTCGAAAGCAAAATATTCAAACAGGTCATCTATCCTGCATTAGACGGACTTTCAAAAGACAGAAACCAGTACGTAGGTATTCTCGGAGTTGATATAATACTTGACAGGGCCGGAAATTTGAATGTTATAGAATTTAATTCCTTCCTTAAAGAACCGGATGCCCAGTGTGTGTTGGATTTGCTCGACGGTAATTTGACAAACATTATGTGTGCAGCTGTTACAGGCGCTCTTGTGGACGAATATCAAGAAATCCCTGCAAAGCCTCTTTTTAGTACTTCAGTTGTTTTAAGCTCCGGCAATTATCCGTCAGACGGCGTTTACGGAGAAGTTATTACAGGTCTTGAAGAAGCTCAGGAACATTGTGATATTGCGTACTTTAATACAATAAAAGATGTAAACGGCAATACACTGACAAAAGGCGGAAGAACTCTTGTTTTGACCACACAGTCCGCCACTCTTGAAAAATCATCGCAGCAACTTTATGAATGCGTTGATTTAATACATTTTGATTCAAAAAAATACCGCAGGGATATAGGAAAAACAATAATTATAGGATGTTAATATGCCGGAAGAAAATGTATACAGAAAATGTATATCCTGCAATCAAATAAAATCACGCAATCACCTAATAAAAATAACAAAAAACAAATCAACGGGAGAAATAAAAGTTAATCCTGATTCTAAGTTTTTCGGACGCTCAATATACATATGCAAAAATGAAGAATGCTTTAATAACGCATTTAAAAAGGGAAAATTGTTCAAAATTTTGCATACGTCAAATGATGATATTTTAAAAGAAAAAATCAGGGCTGTACTTAAGAAATAGATTGTGTTACAAATATATTAGAAGGAAAAATTGGAGAAACAAATATAGAATGACAGAAACAATAAGAGTGTACGATTTAGCAAAAGAACTGGGCAAGACCAACAAAGAAGTTATAGAAAAGTTGGACTCGCTGCTCGGTGTTAAAGTTAAATCACATTCCAGTGTCATTTCTTCAATTCAGGCAAACAAATTAAAACAACTGCTGTCAGAGCCTAAGGCTGAAACATCTAAAAAGCCTAAGGCTTTTATCGTAAAAAAGGCAAAAGTTAAAGAAGATGACCCTAAAGAGGAAAATACACCCCCTTCAGCAGAAGAAGAAAAGCCTAAAGAAAAAATTAAACTCGGTAAAATAGAACAGCCTGTTATTCCCCCTGCGCCAAAAGTAAAATTAGGCAAGGTAGAACTGCAAAAAACCGTTGCAAAACAGCCTGTAAAAAATGCCGAAAAAACTATTGAGAAAAAGAACAAAGATATCCAGTGTACAAAAGATACGCCCAAAAAACCTCAGGACAAAAAAGAAAATACATCCTCCGAAAAGAAAACCATTCAAAGACACGTTATTCCTCAGGAAATATACGATACCAAAAGCAATTCCAAGAAAAAAGGCTCTAAAAAAAGAGAAAAATCTTATAACTCTAAAGAGGAAGAACAGGAAAGAATAAGTCTTGAAAAAGCTAATGCTCAAAAACATAAAAAAAGAGCCCACGCGCAAGAAACCGTTGAAGAAGTTAAAAGTGTTGTAATAAACCAGCCTCTTACCGTAGGCGAATTATCCGAAAAAATCCGCAAAGCCTCTGCAGAAATTGTAAAATTCTTAATGATGCACGGCATTCTTGCTACGGTAAATCAGGTTATAGATGTAGCAACAGCAAAAAAAGTGTGTGAAAATTTTGAGATAGAAGTCCTTGCAGAAGATTTGGAAGCTTATATGCAAGAAGAACTTCAAAAAGAAGAAGAGGCAAAAGAGCTTGCTGCTGTTGACCCAAAACTTTTAAAACGCAGAGCTCCTGTTATAAGCATCATGGGTCACGTTGACCACGGAAAAACCACGCTTTTAGATTCTATAAGAGCCTCAAAACACAAAATTGTTTCAACGGAAGTCGGCGGTATAACCCAGTCTATAGGTGCATACACGGTTTATTTAAACAACAAAAAAATTGTATTTATTGATACACCGGGTCACGAAGCCTTTACGGAAATGAGAGCCAGAGGTGCTCAGGCTACGGATATTGCAATACTTGTAGTTGCAGCTGATGACGGTATAATGCCCCAGACAATTGAGGCTATTAACCACGCCAAAGCCGCTAACGTACCGATTATTGTTGCGGTAAATAAAATAGACAAACCTGACGCCAATCCCGATAAAATTTTGCAGCAATTAACGGAACATGGACTGGTGCCGGAAGAATGGGGCGGTGATACCGTATGCGTTAAAGTCAGTGCACTGCAAGGCACCGGCATTGATGAGCTGCTGGAATACATTCTTTTGCTTGCAGAAGTACTTGATTTAAAAGCAAACCCCGATGCAGCAGCAAGCGGTGTAGTAATTGAAGCAAACTTAGACAAAGGTAAAGGGCCTGTTGCCACTTTGCTTGTGCAAAACGGAACATTAAAAACAGGCAACTGTGTTGTTGTCGGCAATGTTTGCGGCAAGGTAAGAGCACTTTTGTCAGACTCCGGCGAACGTGTTAAAAAAGCAACACCTTCTACTCCTGTTGAAATATTAGGTTTGACAGAAGTCCCTCAGGCAGGCGACAAATTTGAAGTTGTAGAAAATGAAAAGGTTATGCGCTCCATCGTTGCCGAAAGAAAAGAAAAAGAAAGAACTTCAAGACTAGAGGCAATGCTGCCCAACCATATCAGAAACGAGGTTGTAGGCGAGGGCGATGACGGCATACAGCATCTTAATCTTATTATCAAAGCCAACACAAACGGTTCAGCCGAGGCTCTTTCACAGGCTATAGGACAGTTTAAGTCTAAAGAAATTGTTATAAAACTTATACACGTCGGTGTAGGCGATATTTCAGAGGCCGATGTTATGTTGGCCGCAGCCAGCCACGCCATTATACTCGGGTTCACTGTTAAAGAGGACAATAACGCTGAGCTTGCAGCAGCAAGAGAAAATGTTACAATCAAAAAATTCGATATTATTTATCAAATACTTGAAGACCTCGAAAAAACAATGCTCAGCCTCTTGCAGCCTGAAATCAAAGAAGTTGAACTCGGTAAAGCTGAAGTCAGACAGGTGTTCACTGTCGGCAAAACTTCAAGAATCGCCGGCTGTTATGTTACGGAAGGCAAGATTATCAGGGGTAAAACAGCTGTTGTTATCAGAAACGGCGAAGAAATCTTTAAAGGGACAATTGACCAGCTTAAAAGATTCAAAGACGACGTTAAAGAGGTGGCAACCGGTTTTGAATGCGGTATTTCCTTCTCTAAATTCAATGACATTCAAGAAGGCGATATAATCGAAGTTTCTACCACTCAGGAAGTAGAAAGACAGGCTCTTGTTTAACGCAGAAACTGTATAAAATAATAATTTACCGGTATATTTATCAGACTTCCGGTTTTAATGTTTTGTGTTATTATGTATATAAAATAAAAGATAAATTCCGAGGTTAATATGTCTTTGAGAAACGAACGTGTCAGAAAAACATTGATGAAAGAAATAGCCGATATCATACAAAAAGATATCAAAGACCCGCGTATCAGCGGAGTTGTTTCCATAACAGACATTGAACTTGCGCATGACAATTCGTTTGCAAAGGTTTACTTCTCTGTCTTTTCCACGAACGATGAGACTAAACAACAGACAATAGACGCACTGGAAGATAATGTTTCTAAAATCCGTTACGAAGTAGGAAAACGAATAAGACTCAGACTAACACCTGAGCTGCGCTTTATACCTGATGATTCGCTTGAACGCGGTACAAAAGTTATGGATTTAATAGATAAAATTTCAAAGGGTGAAATTTAACTTGCCGGAAAAAAAGGACTTATTCGGATTTATTAATGTATATAAAACTCAGGGGCTGACATCACATGATGTTGTTTTCCGCCTGCGTAAAGCTTTAAAAATAAAACAAATCGGACACACCGGCACGTTAGACCCTCTTGCGCAGGGTGTTCTGCCTGTTGCGCTCGGGAAGGCAACAAGGCTTATCGAGTATTTAGAAGACAACAAAGCTTATATCGCAGAACTTGAGTTTGGCAAAGTGTCAGACACTTACGATTCAGAAGGCAATATTCTTGATTTTTCCGATAAAAAAGTGAGCGAAGAGGATATAAAAACCGCTTTAACAAAATTTAAAGGCGAAATTGAACAGACCCCGCCGGCATACTCGGCAGTGCATTACAAAGGAAAAAGACTGTATGAACTGGCAAGGGCGGGCGAGGTTCCGGATGATATCCCCAAAAGAAAAGTCAAAATAAATAAAATCTCGCTTGTCGGGTTTAATGAAAATAACAGAACTGCAAAAATAGAAATAGATTGCTCAAAAGGCACATATATACGTTCAATAGTTCACGACCTGGGGCAGATGCTTGAAACAGGGGCAATAATGACAGGGCTTTTGAGGATAAAATCAGGAAGTTTCAACATAGAAACAGCCGTAAAACCCGATGAAATTGACGGTTTTAATACAGCACAAAAATATTTGATTAACCCTCTTGAGGTTCTTCCGTACCCGAAATACAAACTTGAAAAAGTGGAATTTGAAAAAGTAAAACACGGACAGGGGTTGACTGTAAAAGATTTTAATGACGACGAAATTGTCTGTCTTGAATATGACAATGAGTTAACAGCAGTTGCAATGAAGAGTAACAACAGATTAGTTGTACAAAAAGTATTTTAAACAGCAGAATCCCAGGGTGGGCAAAGCGGATTTGCGGACGGACGACACGACCGACGGGAGTTAGTCCGGTGTGCGAAGCACGAAGTGAGCATAAGCAAAGCCTTTAGTGTGCATTTTACAGGCATGGTGTCATTCTGAAGCGTCAGACATTGGATTCTTTTATCAGACGTGTGTGTTCAGAATCTGACCAACGTTTTTTGTTATCATTTATCACCGGTAAGATCCTGAGCTCGCTCCGCTCCTCAGGATGACAGCTATTTTGTAGAGTCGTATGGGTA
>CALUQS010000096.1 GCA_944322975.1 Candidatus Gastranaerophilales bacterium | reverse complement strand
ACATTTGTGCTGTTTTTTTTATATTCAGCCACGGCATCAGAATATATAGAAAAAGCTCTCAAAAAATTTTCTATACGTTCACTGATACGTGTCATTATAAACTCCTGCAAAATATTAAAAATGGGGCGGGTAATGGGATTCGAACCCATGTATATCGGAACCACAATCCGAGGTCTTAACCACTTGACGATACCCGCCACGTTTTATTATTCAATTTTAAACTTTTGTGCTGCGGTTCCTGTATCGGAACCATAATCTCAATACGGCGAGGTCTTAACCACTTGACTCCCTCTCTCAAAATAATCCACAGGATTATTTTGTTCGGCAGAGTCCGCCATAATGCTAAATATGATTATTCAATTTTAAACTTTTGTGCTGCAGTTCCTGTATCGGAACCATAATCTCAGTACGGCGAGGTCTTAACCACTTGACTCCCTCTCTCAAAATAATCCGCAGGATTATTTTGTTCGGCAGAGTCCGCCGCTACTGACACAACATCAGTAATAAAAATATATCAAATAATAATATTTTTTCAAGCTTTTTTAAACTATAAACATTTTACTTTTTTATAAATGTTCAGCAAGCGTATCAAAAACATATTTTACATTGCCGTATTTTTGTATATCTTCAGGCTGTGGGGTTCTGGCATAAAGTCTTTTGCATCCTATTGCCTGTGAACCCAGTATTTTTAATTCTGCAGCATATTTAACATTTTCGCCGAGAACCTTCACCCCCTGTCCTTGTTTGTCGCCGACTCGTTTTTGCGCAGCAGAATAGAACTTGTTCAAAATCGAATCAAAGCGTTCAAGGTTGCCGTTGCAGTCATCTAAAAGCTCATATTTTGCTTTTGATGTAATTACTATTTGCTGAGGGATTTTATCGGCATCCATTGTAATAATTTCCGCATCATCAAGATTCCATGCCGCTATTTGACTGTACATGTCTCTCAACTGTTGTACAAATATTTCATCATTTATTTTGTCTGTATCGGCCGCAAGTGCATAAAATCTGTTTTTAAACATGTCAGGCAGGTTGTCGTACATTGTTATTACAGATAACGCGGTATTGTAGTCTTTTTTGCCGCCGGCTATAAATTTTTTATCTAACAGATATATTAGTTGTGATTTTTCCTCACAAATAACGTCTGTGGTTAAAAGTTCATACTCTTCTTTGGCGTTCAAATCGTTGAGCATTCTTGAGTAATCAATACTGCCGTCGTATTTTTTATATTTTTGTTCATTTTTTGTAATGAATTGTGTCAGACTCAAATCACTTTCCGGATTTTTGAACAGATAACTCATATATAAATCGTTCAATTTGAACTTTGCTATTAATTGTTCGGGATTTTTTATTTGATTATCCTGAATACATGATTCAAACAAATACTTGTATTGCTTAAAGTTTTCGCCATCGATGTATTCTGCGTCCGAACCGACATACTGGTTAAAGAGGTTTGTTAATTCCGGATTATTGGCTGCATAAATAATATTTTTGATTCTTTTATAATCATTTTTAACAGCCTCTGTATCTTCTGTTTCCGTCTCTGCAATATAGTCTACAAGCTCGTCGCTTGTGAGTTTGTCATTAACCACTGCCTGAACTTTTATGTCGTTCATTTTGTGTGATTTCTTGTTGATTTCCATTTTCTCAAGAACAAGTCTGTAAGATTCATCTAAGGCATCTTCGTATCTTTTGCGTCTTTCATCTGTCATAAACCATTTTGAAAAGGTGTTTTTATAATGACGTTCAAGCTTTGTCAAAGATTCTGCCATCGCCTCTGTATCAAAGTTCTTTTTGAATTCTAAAAATCCTTTGCTGTTTATTTCTGATTTAAAGTTGTTTTTGTATAAAAAGTATATTTTTTCGAGCGCTTCTTTTTTGGTATAGTTAAAGGGTGTTCCGTCAGCATATTGCTCAAACGGGTTTTCAGAAGGAACAGCCTTGTTTTGATATTTATACAGATAGAACAGATATCCGTCTACAAGTTTGTCTGTTTGGTAGAAAGAAGTTAGCGGATGTATTTGTTTATGCGCAATAGCTCTTACCGGATGCCAGTATTTATTTGTAATACCTATATATTCAGCCCAGATACGGCTTTTTTTAGAGGCATTTTTCCTTATCATAAATTCCAGATCTTTATCTTCCATAGTCTCTATAACCTGCAATTTAGACTTAAGTTTTTCTGTTTTATCAATCATTGCAATAATATCCGCCGGCACTTTCCCAAAATCAATGCCTGAGTTTATCATTGATATGTAGGTTGTTGGATAGCTGTTTTCCATATCCACAATTATTGAGGAAACCGGTTTTTGTTCAAGATAAAGTTTTTTGAGAATATCAAGCCCTATTTTGTTTATATCCTCTTTAGCCAGCCTGCTTCTTAAAATTTTGTCATACCCGTTGTCTTCAAACTCCAGGTCGGGTATTTTTATTTCAGGGTAAAAGGTTTTAACATCATCAAGTGTTTTGCAGTCATTAAGCAGTGAATAATAGTCTGTATAAACACCTTTTATATCAAAATTGTCATTATTTATTGCGTTTGAGAGCGATTTAAAAAGGTCATCGGGAATTTGACCGTCACTTTTCAGCTGTGACATAGTATCTTTCAAATACTGTTTTTCTTTTTCAAGATTTGTTGAAAAGATAATATCTTCATCAAATTCAACATTTTTTTCAACGGGCTCTTCTTTTAAAACGGCAGCTATCTCGCCTGAAAGTTTTGACTTGTGAACGAGCGCCACTTTTCTTGCTTCAGGATAAGTTGTCTCTCTAAGACGTTTAAGCGAATATTTTTTAGACATACGAAACTGCCCTGTTCCGGCAAACAGTGAGTCGAATTTCTTTTCGGAAAAACATTTGTTTTCATTATCCAGACTTGTTGCAATAATATGCGGAATTTTTGCTAAAGGAACGTTATCACGATAATCACAATTGAGAAGAAGCGCATAATAAACCGCATGTTTGTTAATTTCTACGTTTTCATTGTGTGAATCATAAGAACATCCTAATAAATAATCCAGCAGCTTTTGCTCGGACAAATTCAGAGGTTTTAAAATTTCAACAGCCTCTTTTACCGTAACAGTGTCTGACGGTGAGGTTTTTTCAATCGAATCTATTGCGCTCCTGCATGCAGTAATTAAAGCAGCTTCATCATTTTTTTGTCTGCCTTTAAAACTTATTCCGTGGTATGCTCTATAAGTTGCAGCAGGAATTTTTGCATCTGTATGGTGATGGTTCTGTACCGGTGCGCATACTGAGTTTTCCTGCTTTTGTTCTCTGTTTTTATGATAAAAATCTGTTTTAAAAGTGGAATTTAATTTATCTATCATTACTTTCTTCCTACCATCTGACACTTCTATAATTTAATAAAGTTTATTTTTGAACATAAATTGCCTGAAAAAATGATTAATTAAAAAATTTTTTATTAGCCGTTATAAAAATCCAACATAACAATAGTTTTGTACTTATTAACTAGTGTAAATTTTTTTAAAAAATGATATACTATTTCCAATAGAGAAATAACAAAGGAGAGATATATGTCAAAAGACGATAATTCTATAATTTTCGGAATGGGGCTGCTTGCCGGAGTAGTCGGCGGAATGATTGCCGCTATTTTGTATGCTCCAAAATCAGGAAAAGAAACAAGAGAAGAGCTAAAGGTCTTTGTTAACGACTTTGCAGAAAAACATGCACCCGAGATTAAAAAAGCTAAAAAACAAGCTCTGGAATCTCTTGATATGATGAAATACAAACTGGAAAAACAGTACAACAAAATCAATGACCACATAAAAGCCAAACAAATGGCAAAAGCAAAGCGAATGGAAGATCGCTCTTATGATTATACAGAATTAGAAAACTAGGAGATTAATATGTCAACAGCACTCACCGCAAGTCTTATATTGCTTGTATTTGTTATAATTGCAGCTATTATTGCTCTTGTTATATATGTTGTCAAATTCCTTATCGAATTGACTTTATTAACACGCAACCTTAATGAAACTACCGTTATGGTTAAAAAGGATGTAGAACCAATATTGAGCGAGCTGTCAATCACTTTAAAACACGTTAACTCTTTTGCTCAGAACGCTGATGAGCAAATAACTACCATAAGAAAGCTGATATCAACGGTTGTAGGTGCAATAGCAATGTTCGCAGGAAAATTCAAATTTTTATCCGGAAGCTTCATGAAGGGCTTTATTGCTGCGTTAGCGCTGTTTAGAAAAAAATAATTTTCATCAGAAATGTTTAAATTTGTAAAGATTATATAATATACACGCATATTTATGTTTAGAATGATGCGAATTTGGGTATTTTATATATATAATGGTGAGAATTGTTTTTAATAATAATTCTCTTACGTACATAAGTCCAAAGGAGAACAGTTATGTCAACAGGAAAATTTTTAGCAGGTTTCATAGTTGGCGGTGTAGTTGGTGCTATAGCCGGCTTGCTGCTTGCTCCCCAATCAGGTGAAGAAACCAGAGAAATGCTTGCAAGAAACTCAGAAGAGCTGAAAAACAAAGCAGAAAAAACAGTGAAAGAAATTCAAGGCAAAGCAGAAGATATCGTTACCGATATGCAAAAAAAAGGTGATGATATCATGGAAAAAATCCAGAATATGATTAACTCTAAAAAAGAAGAAAAGGCAGAAGCGCCTGACACAGCACAAGCTTAAAAATTAAAGAATTAAAAAACACACCCCCCTAAATTAAAGGGGGGTATTTTTTTATTATCTAATTATTCCCCGTATACTTCTGAGCGTGAAGAAAATTCAAGGAGTCTTAGGGTGGACAAAGCACAGCCAAAACAGCAAGCGTAGGTTGGTGTTTCTGCTCTGTACCCCTAAAGATGGAATTAATCAGACCCTAGGGCGGGCAAATCCGCTTTGCCCGCCCTACAGCGTTCATAAGCCGCAGGTATAGCAAGAGTAATGCCGACAGACTTGCTGCAATTCATCGCCCGCACATAATTATTTAACAATTTAGTCTTCTTTAAAATGTCTGAGTGGGACCTCGCTTGTACCCGAAGGGCATCCTGATATGTATGGCTCGTAAACTCGCCAACATCTCAGGCTAGGAGTGGTACACACTCTGCCAAGTAAATATGCCGGTGGCATATTTACGAGAGGTAGCGAGTGGCGCCGAGTCTAGCATTTTACGACTCTGCCGAAGAAACAATTAAGTATTGTTTCTGAGAGGTAGACCCCATGTACTTTCCTCCATTCAAAACTTGACATTT
>CALUQS010000095.1 GCA_944322975.1 Candidatus Gastranaerophilales bacterium | reverse complement strand
AAAAATTGAAATTTAGTCTATTTTATCTCCCGAGTGCCACATGTTCATAATATTAGGTTTTTAATCGGAGCTGTGCGTCAACCACCTCTCAAAAATTGACATTTAGTCAATTTTATCGGCAGAGTGCCACAGGCCCATAATATTTAGTTTTCAAGCGGAATAATACATCTGTTGCTTATTCCGGATTGGATTTGCTTTTTGACAGAGTATATGTAACATTCTTAAAAATGCTAATATTCCTATCAATGTACATTCATCTTATCGTATAAATGTTAATCGTCAATAGATACAACTGTTGATAATTTATTATTTTTTAAGTATTATGGAAATTGAAGGGGCGTTAGCGCAGCTGGTAGCGCACAACACTGGCAGTGTTGGGGTCACGAGTTCGAGTCTCGTACGCTCCACCATTTAATCAAGAGGCTTGTATAAAGCCTCTTTTTTAAATAGCTGCGAAAGCTTATCAGGGCTTCTGGCATAAAATATAACAAGTTTGACGTTTTAGTTGAAATAGATTTTTAAAGAATATTTTGATAAACTATGCATAACATTCAAATACAAATAAATAAAAAAGGAGTAATGTTAATGCAATGGATTTTTTTACTTGTTGCAGGTATATTTGAAATCAGCTGGGCAGTCGGGTTAAAATTTACGCACGGTTTTACTCAATTAATCCCGTCTATCATCACTGTGGTCTGCATGATTGCAAGTTTTTATTTCCTCGCTATTGCATTAAAGAACATACCGTTAGGCACCGCATACGCTATATGGACAGGCATAGGCACAATAGGCACGGTTATATTCGGGATTATACTCTTTAAAGAACCGGTTACAGTGTTAAGACTCTTTTGTATTGCCCTTATTGTCTGCGGAATCACAGGCTTAAAACTGCTGGCGCATTAAGATTTATAATTGTTTACCCATAAGATGTGATTTTTGAGCGGTTTTGTTAACGGTTTCAAAAAGTATATCCGCTATGCTGCTTTCATTTAACACTTTGTTGCCCTCGGCTGTAGTGCCTCCGGGTGTTGTGACGTTAGCAATAAGCTGCTGCGGGTCAGTGCCTGATTCCAGAACCATTTTTGCAGCTCCCAGCGCTGTCTGGGCAGATAACAACAATGCTGTTTGATAATCCAGACCGAGTTTTTCACCGGCTTTGGCAATTGCGTCTATGATGTAATAGTAAAAAGCAGGGCCTGAGCCGCTTACACCTGTTATTGCGTCTATGTCTGACTCTTTGGCTTCTATAACTTTTCCTACAGAAGAAAATATTGTTTTTACCGTTTCAAAATCGTCATCAGTGGCATTTTCGCCTTTGCAAACGGCGCTCATTCCCTCGCCAAGAAGAGCAGGAGTGTTTGGCATAACTTTTACAACACGGGCATTTTTTTCAAGAATCTCTTCCACCCGTTTTGTGGAAATTCCGGCAGCTATTGTTATTATGAGTTTTGAATCGTTAATTCTGTCTTCAATTTCTGTCAGAACACCTTTTACGACAAAAGGTTTTACCGCAAGCAGGATAATATCCGCCCCGGCAGCGGCTTCACGGTTGTTGTGCACCATTTTAATGCCGAGTTCTTTTTCTGTTTTGTGTGCGCTCTCTAGGTTGGGTTCCGAGGCAATAATGTGCTTGTTATCAAAAATATTAGAGGCAAGAAGTCCTTTCATAATCGCTGTTGCCATTTTTCCTGCACCTATAAAGCCGATTGTTTTGCCTGTTATCTTTTCCATCTTGTGTAAACCTTTATTAAATCCTTGTTGTCCGTATTTGACAATCATCTTTGTCTTATTTATCATGATATAACGCAAAAAAATTAATTCAAGGAGCAATAAAAATGAGACGTACATTAGAAGGAACAAAAAGAAAAAGACAGAATGTCAGCGGTTTCAGAGCAAGAATGGCTACCCCCGGCGGCAGAACTGTTTTGAACAGAAGAAGAGCTAAAGGTCGTCATAGATTAGCTATTCAGGCTAAAAAAAGAGCTTAGTTTTCTTTTAAAAGATTTAAAAAACCGGTTTGTATATCAAGCCGGTTTTTTGTTTGCTGTGTTTTTAAACATCCAAAACAAAAACGGATAAGCCTTTACTTATCCGTTTTTTATATAGCAGTTTTCGTGTATTATTATCTTTTTTCGATTTTTTCTTTAATTCTTGTAGCTTTGCCGGAACGTTCTCTGAGGTAATAGAGTTTTGCTCTTTTAACGTCGCCGCGTCTTACCACTTGAATTTTTTCCAATCTCGGAGAGTATACAGGGAAAACTCTTTCTACGCCGACACCCTGGAAAGTTTTTCTGACGGTAATAGTTTTGCCGACACCTGAACCTCTCTTTTTAATGATAATACCTTCAAAAGCCTGTGTTCTTTCTTTATTGCCTTCAATAATTCTTACAAAAACTTTAACGGTATCTCCAGGATTTAGTTCAGGAAGATTGCTGTTTTCAACATGTTTTTTTCCTAATGCTTCAACTATCGGATTCATTGTTTTATTCCTTTTTCTCTATTATTACTTTGTTAAAAAGCCCAATTTTAGAATAAAATTTGAGCATAATTGGTGACAATAAAAATATACTATTAAAAACATAAAGAGATATCAAGTATCAATGCGTGCAAGAGTTAAGTTTTTTGTAACAAATTTTACATTTTTTATATATTAAGTCAAAAATAAATCAGGTTTTGTTTTTATAACAGCGTGTGAAAGAAATTACAAAAGCAGGAAAAGGAAGTAGTGTTGATATGAGCACCCCTGTTTCTTCAACAACAATGCAAAACATCCATACCCAGCCAATAGGCGCATACTCTATCAACGGAGGGAATGATTTTCGTCCGGGACATTTTGTATTGAACCCGCCGGCTATTCCTAAATATTCGATTTATGATGAAATCCATATTGATCCGAATTTTTACTATAAAATGTTAAACCCCAAAAAAATTTTTTATGAGGAAGATTCACTGCAAAACACAAAAAATCAGCCTTCCAAAACAAAGCGTTCTAATTTCTTATTAAAAGCTGCCGCATTTCTTGCCGGAGTATTTCTTGCATACACATATCGTTCTAACATAAAAAATTTATTTAGCGCTTTGTTTAATAAAATAAAAAAATAATTGAAATACCTTATTTAAAAGGTAAAATATTTCATATATCAACCACAAGAATATAAGCAAACCTTACCGTTTTTACAATTAAAAATATGCATTCATCACACAAAAACAATCCGGAACAAAACAATCAGAAAAAAGAATTTTTTCAACTGACAGGACATCAGCTTTCTGTCAATATAGACCGTTATGAAAAAGTTTTAAACAAACCTCAGGTTACTATTTTTAACAGAAAACAGCTTAAAGAGATAAAAGAAGAAAAAAAAGAACGGTTTTTATTAAAACGAATAAACACAACAGATAATGCAATGATTGAAGAATGTGCATATAAAGTCATAGATGATCCGGGACTTAAGCTTGAAACAAAGCTGGAAAATTGTGAAAGAGCACTGGCGCAAGTTAATGAAAAACTTTCAGTAGCCCAAACCGTTCAAGATATAAAAGCGCAGAAAGAGCTTTTATACAAAAAAAATATACTGGAAAAAAATCTTACAGCCCTGAAAAAGCAATACAGTGAACACAGTTTTGAAACCGGAATGGTAAGTTTTTATACAAAAATGATTTTGGCGCCTCAAAAGTTAAAAACAAACTTTTTGAGATTGTTAAAAAATTTGTTAATACATTCAAAATTTTTAAGACAATTTAAACCACTTGCGCGGGCTTTGTCGGTGAGAGAAACAATCGGCAAATTAAACAAAATAAACAGATCTGTTGATGAGCTAGTAAAAATGAAAATTCCGTTTGGCGAACAGGAAGAAAAATACGAAACCCTTGTCAACCATTTACAACGTGCAGGCGCCTTGCATTCGCAAATATTAAAAGAAATAAACGGTTAATTTTCGCATGACATATAGCCTAAAATGCTAAAAGCTATAATTTTTTCTTCATTGACATTTAACCATTCATATTTCGGACTTTCTATATTACAGCTGCATTCGTCAAAATGATGGCATATTGTTGCGTTTTTTAGGGTCAAAATATCTTTGAGCGCGCCTTTGTTGTCGTTTACAACATTGCCATATGCTTTGAAACTCTCCGTAAAAATAACAATATCTGTTACGCCGCCCGACATGTCAACTGCTTTGTATATCCGGTCAAGAATATTAACGCTCATAAAATCTCCTTTTATATTTACTGACAAAAAAATTATTGAACTTAATCATTTTTTTTTCATCGCCCAAACGGAAAGAAAACAATACTATATGAGAATAATAACTGTACGACTCACGGGTACAAGCGAGGTCCCACTCAGACATTTACCCGGACATTTTTGTAATCAAGCAAAAGATGGATTTCTTTTGACGGAATTTGATTGTAAAATAAAATAAAATTCCCCAAAAAGTACATTAAAAAGGATAAAGATGAATAAAAATACGATAAAATTGGCTATAGTTATACTTGCAGCGGTTGTTGCATTAATAATATTGTTTATAGGATTAAAGAATATAAAAATAGACGAATTTCATCCGGCTGCCGTTATTTTTGTTATTGATTCTTCCGCGTCAAACCAGCAAAAACTGGATGAACAAAAGGAATTTGTGTCGCAGGCATGCAAAAGGCTGGATCCTGAGGATCATGTAAAAATAATAAGAGTATCTGAAGACGCTTATTTGATTTATGAAGGTTCTGCCCTCAGCTCACGGAACATAAGAAAATCGATGGAGGCTTTCACTCAGTACGATGAAACAGAATGGGGCACAGCATACGGAACCGGCGTGAACAAAGCCATTGCCTTTGCAAAATCAATGTATAAAGAAGGCTATACTCCGGCAATAGTGGTTGTAGGCGATTTAGAAAACGAGGGCAAAAAAGACAAACAAATAGATTGGGATGATTTCCCCTCTCAGGTTAAACAGATAAAAACAGATGTTCCAAAATTTGCTATGATGTTTGTATATGCACACCCTCAAAAGCTGGATATGGTAAAAACAAAGTTAAATCCTATTTTAGGCGAATCAAACCTTGTGATTTCAACGGAAGAAAATTTGGATAAATCACTTAACAGATTTCTCAAAGCAATTGAAAGATAATGAAAGGATATTATAAATGGCTGTATTAATAGCAGGCAGTACCCAAAAAAAAGTTTTTAATAAAAATATTATCACAATAGGCTCTGCTCCCGATTGTGATTTTATTGCAAATATAGGTTCGGGACAGTTGATTTTGCAATATTCTCAAAACCACAACAAATATCTGCTGCAAAATAAATCATCTAACCGTAATGTATTGCTACACGGGGCACCTTTAGGCACTGTTGTACAAATAGAAAGCGAACTGAGACTTACAATAGCAGGTTCCGGAGATTTTATTGCAATAAAGGTAATACAACTTTCACAGGAAAAACCGTCATCCTACAGACAACAAGGCGGGTTCAACAACAGCTCCGTAAATTCCTCCGCAGCTGTTTTAAAAAATCTTGCAACAGAAACCGCATCAATGTCGCCTAAAGAAGCGATTGAATATCAAAAAACAGTTATCGAAAAATTAAGAGCTCCGATTATAAAACAGGTGGGGTTTGCAATAAACGATTTTAAAAACAAAATTTCGTTGAATACAAAAGCCTCTATATTTACTCATATTGCTTTGTTTTTTACCTCGCTTGTGCTTGCGTTCGGGGTATCTAATTTTATAACAGGTTTAAAAATTGAAGAAACTAAAAACTTTATAAATTTGCCTACAAATATAAAAATTCTTGTATTGTTTACGGTGATTATATACGGGCTGTCGTTGATTTTAAAACAGGGTGCATATTTGTACTTTAATAACAAAAAAAGAGCTACTCAGGACAGCAAAACAGCAGAAATGTTTTTTCTGTTTTCTTCCGGTGTAATATATGCCGGTATTTATGTGATAAACCTGATTTATTACCTCAGCATAAATCCTGTGTTTGCAATCCTTCTGTCATTGTTCTTTGTTGCGTTGAGCGTGATACTCTCCGTTGCTTGCGGTTATTTCAAAAATTCAGGACACGAAATGTCTTATGAACTCGACAAATATGAGTATCGCGAAGACTTTGAAGATATTATGTCCGAATACAGGTTATGGATTGAAAGATATATTAATACGTTGAGTGACAACAAAATTAACAACATAAAAGACAGATTGTTTAACCTCAATTTAAAATCTGTATGGGAAATATTGCTGGGTATAATAACCGCCCCGTTTCTGGCTTACGGTGTATCTATTACACTGGCTATGTGTTTTCCCGATGCAGCCGGATGGATTAGAATTTCCGGACTCAGATTCAGCCCTATATTCCTTACCCTTGCTACGTTTATGATTATTTTTGCCTTCTTTTCTTTTGTTAATGCTTTTGTTTGCATAAGAAAACTGCAGGCATCTACCGTAATAAAAAATGACGGTTTCAGCGATTATCAGGCGCACGGCGTAAATATAACAGGTATACAGGGTGCTAAAAAATTAGAGAGTGAAAAAACACGCTCGCTTATAATAGGCTGTGCCATAATCTTTATAGAATTTACAATGAACACCTCTTATTTTTGTACGGAAATCGGCGGTGATTTGCAGGGTATACTGTTAAGTATTATCGCGGCCTCTGTGCCTACCGCGCTTTTGATGGCAGAAACCTATATGCTGAGCCAGACAAAATTTGATATTTCAGCAGCAAATGATTTACTTGCCAAACGAGATTAAAATTTATTATGGTAAAATATTTATCGGTCTTTTTCATATGCATAGTGGTTATAACAGGATTTATACTCTGTTTTAACCCTTCTATGCACAAAAGTGTTTCTATTGCCGGTTCAAAATCAAAAATTTCAATGGAAAATAAAGAAACAGTTGTGCATAAAAAAGACAAAACCCAAAATATAGATAATATAAATGCGCAGGATGCAGCTTTTAAAAATGTCGATAATATTTCGCTTAAAGAAAATTCGTTTAATAACACAGACAATATATCGTATAAAGAAAACTCTTTTAGCAATATAGATAATATTACAACATCCGAGACAAACTTTAATAATCAGGATAACATACATAACACCGGCGTAAATATAAATCCATACGATAACACCACCCCGGCCGGCGCAGGTTTTAGCAATACAGATACGTCTTCACCCTATGTTCAAAAAATTAAAGAAAGAGAAGGATGGCAGCACCCCGGCTATGAAGAACCTGAACCAAAGCCCAGACAAAGACCGCAATTGCCGCCTCAACAGCCTCGGCAACGCCCCAAAAGGCCGTCGCCTGATGTAGAAAACCCGGCTGCTGTAAGAAACACCGCACCACCCGGGTTGCAGCAACAGGAAAGCGAGCCTGAGGAATTACAAATTTCCTGGAATATCTGGCGAAGCAACCTCGGAAATTACATAGCAGACGACTTTGAAAAATGGGCAAGCGTCAACGGAACGTACATGTTTTATTTCACTGTAGATAACCGGAGACAAATCTCAAACCCTGTCATTATCGTTGTAGGCATGGCATCAAACGAATCCAGAATGGCTGCTTACAGATATTTGTATAATTTGTCAGGTTCTTCTATATTACAATTTCCTGCAGGTTCAAAGCGTGAAAAAGTAAATGCATTATACAGCATTTACATCGGGGACAATGTAGACAACAGCTCTTTAAATTCCTCTGATTTTTCAGACTATGAAACAATAAGATAAATAAGCTGTTAAATTATGTATGTATTGAGTCTTCAAGTACAGCCTGCTTAGAGGCAACACCAAGGCCTATGCCGGCAAGGATGTATGTTGACAGGGCAAGCAGATAATTTCTCTTTAAAATATTTAAACCTGCAGGATTTTTTAATACATTTTTTGCCGCTTTAATACCCCTGAACGAAGCAAGACCTTCTTCTGCAATAGTCGGTAAAAATGCCGCAAAACCCAAAATACCGGCATTGCGTTCAATGAACGATTTTTTACCGTCATTTTTGTTTGAAAAAATACCGTTGGCAATAAGCAGTGCCGTCGGTGCAAAAGGTGCATAGCGTCTTGTATTTTGTAAAATTTTGGTAAATGCATTTTTTGCGTTTATGGCATGCCCTAATTCGTGCAAAATAAGCGAAGGTTTGCGCTCCGGCGCTACAGCAAGTTTTAATTTGTCAGCAAAAAATGCGTTTTTCCCCCGGGCAACCTCTTCCAGCTGCCCGCCAAGATTGTATTTGTCGGCATAAGCATATTTGTTTATATCATTGATATAGCCGACATGCACATCAAGGTTGTTTTTTCTGACCATTTCACCGGCAACTTTATGAACATTTTCTGCTGTTGTAAACTCTTTTCCGGCTGCCAGTTTATTTGAAAACCACTGCGAAGCTCTGTTTAACCCCAGTGCAATAACCTGCAGCAAACCGGCCATGGCAAGTGTTTTCCCCGCAGCATCAGAATTTTGTGACGGCTGTTGTTCGTAATAGCCGTACGGTTGACCGAAACTGCCGGTTGAATGCTGCCGGCTGTCGTAATTTGCCGTATAAGGATTATTTATAAAGTTATTTGTACTTATCGGATACATACACTACTTACCTTTATTTATTATAAAACATAAACGAACAAAAATTTGCTATATTTCATATAAAGATTTGTTGCAACAAATTGCACCATGACTAATGTAGTATATTTCATATAGTCAACTGACCCCGATAACTTATTGAACGGGTGCATAAAACAAGTTCAACTATCATATTATAACCCGGGCCCCCGCAACAAGTACATGTGGTCACTTCCGTAAAATGCTAGACTCGGCGCCACTCGCACTCCGTGTACCACTCCTACAAGCGAGGTCCCACTCAGACAAAATTAACACGCGCCATACATATCGAATGCCCGCGGGTACAAGCAGGGTGGCGCTCAGACAATCTCTTTGTTTAAAGAGCTAAAATTTCTGACAGTTTTTCAATTACAACAGCAGCGTCAACAGCACTGCAGCAGAGGTTTTTGTCTTTTTTAAGCTTGCATTTCCTTTTCATACAAGGATAACACTTAATATCGGGGTAAAAACAAGCACAATTTTTTCCAAACGGTGCGTTTCTTAATGCCGCTGTAGCCGTAAATATTGTTAAAACAAAAGGTTTTTCTACAGCCCAGGCAATATGTGCACTGCCTGAGTCAGGAGAGATAACTACATCCGTTTGTCTAAACACTTCCGCCAATTCTTCAAGATTAGTTTTTCCGGCAAGAATAATCGGATTTTTTACAGATTGCGCAAGCCTTTCAATTAGTGCCGAGTCGTTTGTCGTTCCTGTAAAAACAAGATTTACTTTCCCGTTAAGATACTCAATGACCTGTTTCCAGCAATTTTCATTCCAGTGCTTGTTTTCCCAGGTTGTTGCCGGTGAGATAACAACTGTTTTTTTATTTGTATCAAGATTTTCAAATAGTTTTTTTACTTTAGCGACGGTTTGTTCCGATGAGGGTGGCAGGTTAAATTCGACTTTCTCATTGTCGGCACCGAGATATCCGGCCAGTTCAAGATTCCTTTTTACAACGTGATAATCAGGGTCAAAAAGAGCATGCGAAGCTTTAACCGTTTCATTGGAAAAAACGCCGGAAAACTCGCGTCCGCCGCAAAGAGCTATTTTTCTTTTAATATTTAAAAACGGCAAAAGGATTGCACTTTTAAACAGCTGCTGTGTATCAATAACTATATCGTATTGCTCTTGATTAATTTTTTCTGTAATTTCAAGAAACTCTCTGATATTTTTAACGGAAAACCCGCGTTTTTGCCATGTTTTTTTAGGGATTATATAACAGCTGTCAACATTTTTGTGTCCCTGAACAAACAACGCTGCTTTATCTTCTACAACCCAGCCGATATGACAATCCGGATATTTTTCTTTTAATGAATTAACCAGCGGTAACGTATGTATAGTGTCGCCTATGGCACTAAGACGAATAATCAGTATCTTTTTAAACATAGACTGATTATAACATGCTGACTGTAAGAAATTAAAGATTCGATTACTGGTCTGATTCTTTATCGTGCTTGAGAAGTTTTTCAAAGTCTGACGGTTTTATTGACTGGATAAAGTTTCTAAACTCCTGAGCCTCTTCTTCATCTTTTGCAGCGTCACAAGAAACAGAGCCGTTTGCAAGAACATTCGCCGTAACGTAAATCGGCGCATCAACCCTTATTGCTATTGCAATCGCGTCAGAAGGTCTTGCGTCAATAACAACTTCCTGATTGTCTTTTGTTGTCAGATAAATATTTGCAAAATAAGTCTCTTTTTCAACGTCGTTTATTTCAACTCTGTCAATGGCGCCTTCTAACTTTTCGACAATCTGCACAATTAAATCATGCGTCATCGGACGGGAGACTGATATGTTTTCTATTTTTCTGATTATAGCACTCGCCTCGGCAGAACCTATCCAGATAGGCAGCGCTTTTCTGTTGTCAATATCGTGCAAAACAACAATCGGCGACCCCGTTCTTGTATCAAGTGCTATACCCATAACTTTCATTTCTATCATAAATTTAAACCTGTCGACTATATAAAATATTTGACCCAATCATATTATAATGCAAAATTAAAATTAGACAAAGCAGATGACACCATGATAGATTAGTTATATGAAAATATTAATTATTAACGGGCCAAATATAAATCTTCTCGGTACAAGAGAACCTGAAATATACGGTGCTTTAACAATGGAGGATATTAATACACAGCTTTTTGAATATGCAAAAGAGCTGGGTGTTGAGATAGAAACTTTCCAGAGCAATATAGAAGGCGAAATTGTCGACAAAATACAAAGTGCCAAAAAAGATTGTCAGGGAATAGTTATTAACCCCGCAGCCTATACACATACCAGTGTTGCAGTCCGTGATGCGATAAGCGCTGTTGCTCTGAATGCTGTGGAGGTTCATATCTCAAACATCCATGCAAGGGAGGAATTTAGAAAAAATTCTTTTATAGCTCCTGTTTGCATAGGTCAAATTTGCGGTTTCGGCGCTGACAGTTACAAACTCGGACTTAAAGGACTTGTTGATTTTCTTAACAATAAAGTTGAAAAATAAACAGGATTTTTGTTACAATATTGACAACCGGTCGGACATTGTATTATCTGGATATTTGGTTGTAACTGAAAAATGAAACTAAAAAATAATATATTAAAATTAATATTTAACTGCATCATTTTTATACTGCTGGTGTTTAGCTGCTCTAACAACGCTTTGGCATCGGATTACAAATATAAAGTACTTGATCCAAAATACAACCCCGAGGCACAGCAGCTTATTGACGGAACCCTTCCGCCTGAGCGTACTATGTATGTTCCGCCTAAGAAAAATTTTGATATAGGCACTTTTCTTGCTATATTCGCTCTTATAACATTCCCTTTCGGCATTGTATATATTGCAGTAAAAACCTTTAAAGACGTTATGTCCGACTATAATGAAGAGGAACAGGTTATCGGCAATATAAAAATAGAAGAAAAAGATACACAGGAGCTGGATGAGGAACTTGAAAAATACCATATTCCAAGCTCAAGCAAACAGCTTTATCAGCCAAATAACCGCCACAATCCTTATGCTGACTCTCCGGTAAAATCAAGAATAAATACAAAAGAAATTCCAAATAACTTTGTCCAGAAATATTTTACCGAACCGGTTGAAAAAAAACAAAATCCGATACTTCTCTACACCTCTCCGCTGTCCTCGAACAAGGGGTTTTGTCTTGTTGAATATAACAAGAAATATTCTTTAATCGGTTATATAAACAATGATATTTTTCTTTTGAACCAGTTTGACAGCATTAAAACCAAAGAGATAAGGGCACGTCTTTCCGAAACACAGAAATCAAAAGAAAAATATATAATAAAACTCGATAACTATCAGGCACTTGTTGAGGTATCTGATAAAAAAATGAATCTGCTTGTTAATCTTTAACAAATATTGTCTGAGTGGGACCTCGCTTGTACCACTCTGCCGAGTAAATATGCCGGCGGCATATTTACGAGAGGTAGCGAGTGGCGCCGAGTCTAGCATTTTACGACTCTGCCGAAGAAACAATTAAGTATTGTTTCTGAGAGGTAGACCCCATGTACTTTCCTCCATTCAAAACTTGACATTT
>CALUQS010000094.1 GCA_944322975.1 Candidatus Gastranaerophilales bacterium | reverse complement strand
GGCGGTTCTTCTATGGACGCAGCTAAAATCTTGTGGTTAATGTATGAACAACCTGATACTGTATTTGAAGATATCGCAATGAGATTTATGGATATCAGAAAGAGAATCTGCATGATTCCTCCGCTCGGCAAAAAAGCTGAAATGGTTTGTATTCCTACAACATCAGGTACAGGTTCTGAAGTTACTCCGTTTGCTATTATCACGGATGACCAGACAGGTGTTAAATACGCAATCGCCGATTACGCTTTGACTCCTAACGTAGCTATCGTTGACCCGAACCTCGTTGACACAATGCCTAAAGGCTTGACTTCTGTTTCCGGTTACGACGCTATTGTTCACTCATTAGAGGCTTATGTATCAGTTATGGCAACAAACTTTACAAACTCTAATTCGTTAGAAGCACTCAAGTTGTTGTTCAGATACTTGAAACGCTCTTATGACAACGGCGCACAAGACCCTGTTGCAAGAGAAAAAGTTCACTATGCAGCAACTATAGCAGGTATGGCATTTGCTAACGCATTCTTGGGTGTTTGCCACTCTATGGCTCACAAATTGGGTGCTATCTTCCACGTACCACACGGATTGGCTAACGCATTGTTAATCAACCAGGTTGTTAAATTCAACGCAACTGACAAACCTGTTAAACAAACTGCGTTCCCGCAGTATAAATTCCCTAATGCTAAGGCAAGATACGGTCAAATTGCCGATGAATTAGGCCTTGGCGGCAAAAACGACGATGAAAAAGTTGAATTGCTGCAACAGGCATTGATTCAGATGAAAAAAGACCTCGGCTTGCCGATGTCAATTAAAGAATTCGGTATTGAAGAATCCGAATTCCTTGCAAAACTCGATGAAATGGTTGAACTCGCATTCGACGACCAATGCACAGGTGCAAACCCGAGATATCCTCTGTTTGAAGAAATCAAACAAATGTATCTCGATGCATACTACGGCAGAATATAATGCTTATTGTGAAATAAGATCCTTAAAATACCCGCTGATTTATATTTCAGCGGGTATTGTTTTTTAGTTATAAATGGTGACTCAATACAGATTTAAAAATTTTCCCATTCCTGAAAAATCTTTTGAGCGATGGTCTGTTTGAACAAAGTCCGGTACTTAAATTTATGCTTAGTCTGTTTAAAAATGTTTTCGCATATATCTTTCTCCACATAGTAATCATTCTGAACGCACAACAGTACTATATCCGGCTTTAGGGTATAAATTGACGCAGGCGCAATAACATTGCAGCCGCAAGCGCTGTCAAAGACAGGTTCTGTTATTTGCTCAAATTTTTTGTCGGCAACCGCAATGACATTCAGTTTAGATATATCGTAATTGTTTTTTAATGTTTCAAAAAACTTGCCTGCGCCGTATAATACGACTTTTTTGTTTTTATATTTTCGAGCAAGCCTGTCAATCTGTTTTTGTGCTTCTAAATTTTTTAAAATCTCAATAATTTCCATATTTTTCACTTTAATCCGCTATACTATCCGCTTTGTAATCCAACTTTTTTTATCAAAATTTCCGTTTGATAAAGAACCCGGAACCTGCGGGCTGTTGTTTTAAAAGTAAACACAGTTATGCCTGAATTTTGATAACGTGGGTTTCCTCCTGCGGCTGTCAAGATTACTCTTGAGTCAAGGGGTTTAAGACCCCCCTGCGGGTTGAAAATCAGTTCTGCCTGTTTCTCCCCTGACGTGCTTTGTCCGGATTTTATCCTTACCTTAAGCACTAACCTGATTCACCTGTTAAAAGACATTACTGTCAAATACATTATACACTGTTTTTTTTGTGTCCGCAAGAGTAGTGTTGTTGTTTTGGTTTTGTAAAGAATATCTGAGCGGCTCCTCGCTTGTACCGGAGGGCGTACAGTTGTTATATCGGGGTCAGTTGACTATATGAAAAATTTTTCGGCGGCGGCGCCCCCTTCACCCTCATTTATTGAGCGCATTTTCTCATTGTTACGTGTAACAAAATTTTGTCGTACAGGCTAAAATCCTAAGATATACTAAAACCGCGTAAGCGGTGTGCTGTATTGCCTGACGGGTTGCAATTAAACATTTTTTATTGGTCTGCAGTTTTGACATATGCTGCGGACTGTTTTGTGCTTTGCCTGTGTGCAGAAAAAAAATAAAAATAAAAATGCTGTTTTGAGATTGCTTGCCTGCAAGGTTTTGTTACTAATTGAGTGTTAAACATTGAATTTTAGTTTTGATTTTAGTTTTTTTGTTTTTGTTTGTTTCTTTCATTTCATTTTTTTTATTTTACTTTCATCTCATTTTCTTTCATTTTCATTTTATTTCATTTTCTTTCATTTTCTTTCTTTTTTTTTCTTTCTTTTTCTTTCTTTTTCTTTCTTTTTCTTTCTTTTTCTTTTCTTTTATAGCATTGCTTTTGCATTGCCGCGGCATTGCCTTTGCACAACCCAAAACACAATCTCTGAGGTTGTTTTCAAATTTACCTGCAAAAATTTACATGTTTTATTTAATTAACAAAATCACCTTTTGTCACAAAAAATTTAAAAAAAATTTTTTAATTTTTTAAACATTTTTAAACATTTTAAATGTTTACTATATAAGATGCCCTATCTTCTTAAGGTTAATATTTTTTATGTTCCAATCATACTGAGGCAGCTTATTTTCCTGCTTTTGTGGTTCAATATTTGTTTTTGCCGGTTCTGTTGTTTTGGGTGTATTAACCGACGGTTTTAGCTGCGGAGCCGTTTGCACACCGGGTTTATTCATCACAGGTGAAAGAATTTCAGGTTCCTGTTGAAGATTTTGTTTGTTTTGTATATCCACAGCCGGAATGTATTTTTCCCCGCGAAGCTGAGGCGGTTGTTGTGAGTCATAGATGTCATCTCTTATTGAATCAAAGAGTCTTGGTTCCTGTTTTTTGACCGGGGTCTCTTGTTTTATTTGTTGCTGTTGTTTAAGTTCTGTCTGCTGACGTTTTTGTTCAAGCAGACGGACATTTTCTATGTGTTTTTGTCTTTGTTTTTCAATACGGCGTTGTTCTCTTTTGGATTTGTAATTTTCCTGAGCTTCGTTAATATTTTGTTTTACAACATCTCCGTTAACAGCCGGATAATAAAGTTTTGTACCTTCGTTAAGGTATTTACTTTTCATTTCTATTGCTTTGGGTTCTTCTTTAGGCTGTGCCCACGGGTTAATATTTTTATCAATTTCTTTGGCAACATATTGAGACATTGTTGAAGAGTATTTTTTTATCTTGGACAGCTGTGCATACCCGGGAGAAAACTGTGCAAAACCGATATCGTAATCATGCGCTTTTAAATCTCTCAAATACATATCCTGCCATATTACAGAATAAGTTTTTTTATCTATCAACGTTATAAGCGTGCTGAGTCTGTAAGTCGGGATAACAGGGTCGCCTTCTGCCAGACCGAGTTTATTCCACCAGGTGGTTTTTAAAAATCTGCTTTGTATGTCCATTCCGCTGGTAATAAGAAGTATGTAATCGGCGTCCATACTGTTTGTAACACGTTTTAGGTTTACAAAATCAATATTGTAGTTATTTTTGTATTCTCTAAAAAAGGTCAGGTAATAAAGCGGGATGTTCCTCTGTGTAATATTTGCCATTGTTTCTCCTAAAAGAGGCGCTTTTATTCTTCCGGTTTTGTTCAATTCGTTAATTATGTCGGCGGCAATAATATCAGCTGCTGCGCCGCAGGTTAGATATGTGGTGCCGTTTCTTTGTCCTGAATCGCTTAGTACAAGGACTTTAGATACTTTGTGCTCCTGTGCCTGACAGCAGGTTTGAAAACCTGAAAACAAACCGAAAACGACTGATACCAGTATTATTAGCTTTATTACTCTGTTAAAAATCATACTTATCCCCGTTGTCTTAGTATTTATTATCGGTCTTTTGGCTGAATTTTTCATCACTTAAATACAGTATTTTTCTATCTTTTGGGTTAAATTTTTTTATTCTTGTAGTAAAATATATTTTACGGAAATTGTAAAAAACAAACGGGTAATTTGTTATGTTGGACAATCAGGAACTTTTGAATTTAGCAAAACAGGCGTGTACCAACGCTTATGCTCCGTATTCAAAATTCAATGTCGGGGCTTGCGCACTTTATGACAGCGGAAACTATTATTTAGGCTGCAATGTTGAAAACGCAAGTTACGGTCTGTCGTTATGCGCGGAACGCAATGCAATGTCTAATGCAATAGTTGCGGGAGAAAAAAGCAAACTCGTTAAAATCGCAATATATTCTACAAATACCAAAAATTGTATGCCCTGCGGTGCTTGCAGGCAATGGATGGCAGAGTTTAAAAAAGATAAAAATCTGCAAATTATACTGGAAAGCGAAGATTCCAAATGCGCGGTCTTCACTATTGAAGAACTTTTACCTTACGGGTTTGAGTTATAAATTTCTCCAAAATACGGTTTGTCATTTTTGTTCAAAACGCACCTAAACCTGCTTTTACAGCCGGTAAAAACAGAATCCTCTATGCTTTGTTTTTATCCGTGTTTTTGTTCAAGTTCTTTTAACTCTCTTTGATAAGGCGAAATATGGTTAAGCTTTTTAATTACATCAGGTATTACATCCAGCACGTAATCAATTTCTTTTTCTGTTGTAAATCTGCTTAAGCTGAAACGTATACTGCCATGTAAAGCTTCAAAAGGAACGCCCATTGATTTTAAAACATGGCTTGGTTCAAGACTGCCCGATGTACAAGCACTGCCTGAGCTTGCACAAATACCGAGGTCGCTTAAATGCAGCAGTATAAGTTCACCTTCTATATACTGAAAACCGATATTGGTCGTATTCGGAACCCTGTTAGAAGTTGAACCGTTAACTTTTGCATTGTATACACGCTTGAGTATTCCCTGTTCCAGTTTATCTCTTAGCCGCTTTACCTCTGTCATTTCGTAATTAAGAGAATTTTTTGCAAGTTCACATGCAAGCCCCAAGCCGACAATATAAGGAACATTTTCAGTTCCTGCGCGTTTGCCGCGTTCCTGATGTCCTCCTATAACAAAAGCGGGTAAAAGAGTGCCTGTTTTTACATACAAAGCCCCGATTCCTTTAGGCGCATGAATTTTGTGCCCTGCAATTGTAAGCAAATCAATATCCGTATTTTTTACGTCTATGGGTATTTTGCCTGCAGCTTGTACAGCGTCAACATGAAATTTTATTTTAGGATTTTTTTGTTTAACTATCTTTGCTGCTTTTTCAACCGGCAAAATTACTCCGGTTTCATTGTTTGCATACATAATGCTTACAAGCGCAGTGTCGTTGGTGATGGAGTTATTTAACTGATTCAAATCCAGATTGCCCTGAGAGTCAACATCAAGATATGTTACTTCATAGCCTTGTTTTTCAAGATATTTATAAACATTTAATACAGCCGGATGTTCAATTTTTGTGGTTATAATATGTTTTTTGCTTTTGTTGGCTTCTAAAACCCCTCTTATAGCCATATTATCGCCTTCAGAACCCGAGGCGGTGAATATAATTTCCTTTGCGTCAGCAGCCCCCAAAAAATCTTTAACCTGTTCACGGGCTTTATCAACCGCTTTGTGAACCTGACCGCCAAAAGTGTGCATACTTGAAGGGTTTCCGTATAATTCACAAAAATATGGTTTCATAGCTTCAAATACTTTAGGGTCAACCATGGTGGTTGCATTGTTGTCTAAATAAACAACTTTTTGAGTGCTGTTTTCCGGCATAATTAAACCTCCACTACTTCAATATCAGGAGAAATGTGTTCTTTAAGCGATGCTTCAACAAAGTTTTTTAATGTGTTTGAAGAAAATTTACATGACTTGCACATCCCTTTGAGAGAAACATACACTTTGTTATCTTTTACGTCAATAAGTTCAATATCTCCGCCGTCTTTTCTAAGTTCGTTAGAGATATATTTTTCTATAACATTGTTGATTTTTAAAACAAGCTGTGTAACGGACATGTTTTTTATATCGACTTTTTCTTTTTTATTTTTAAGCTCGTCAATAATTTTTTGTATGGCAACATGGCACTGCCCGCAAGCACCGCCGGCTTTTGTGTAATTCATTACATCTTCAAGGTCAGTGAGGTTATTCTGTTCAATAGCCTCTCTTATAACGTTTTCTGTCACGTGATAGCATTTGCAAATAATCTTTTCGTCACAATGCAGAGCCGTATCTTCACCTTTATAGTTGGCTATGGCTGATTCAAGAGCCTCATGCCCCATAACGGAACAGTGCATTTTTTGCGGAGGCAAGCCCCCGAGCGCGTCAGCTATCTGCTGGTTTGTTATTTTAGAGGCTTCTTCAATAGTCATTCCCTTAATCATTTCAGTTAAAACACTCGATGATGCAACAGCAGAACCGCAGCCGAAGGTTTGAAATTTTGCGTCTGTTATAACTCCTTTGTCATCGACTTTAAGGTATAATTTAAGAGCGTCGCCGCAGACCAGCGAGCCTGCTTCTCCAATAGCTGAAGGGTTTTCAATCTCCCCGACATTTCTGGGGTTTTTATAATGGTCCATTACTTTATCGGTATAATCCCACATAATACATTCCTTTTCTTTTGCTGCTTTTTGTTGCTGCAGCAGTTGATATTGTCTTAAATACGATACTTACAAAAATATTTTAGCTCAAAGTATTATTAATGTTAAATAAAAATTATATTAATCTTTCTTAACAAAAAACCGGTAATTATTAAAGTTTTACATACAAAAAGCCGATAATACATTTGAGTACAATATAGGAGTATATTTTATGGAAAAATATTTTTGGCCGGGGGCTTACAGTTTTAAACTTGAATTAAAAACCCTGCTTGAAGCTCTTAAAGAACAAATTGATATTATTCTTTATAAAATAGAAAAGGCCGACAAAATGACTGCAAACTGATAACTCAAAACCTGTACCAAAACGTTTGTGTTTTGTGTATCATCTAATTTTATAACAGAGAAAAAACAATGAGTACAAAAATAGGAATAATATCACTAGGATTAATAGGCGGTTCAATATTAAAAGCGTTGAGCAAATACGGCTATGAAATTTTTGCGCAGACAAGAAACAAAGATGCAATTAAATCTGCAAAAAAATACAGCCCTAATATTAGTGACAATATTGAAATTGTTAAAAATTGCGATGTTATATTTGTCTGTTCTCCGATGTCAAAGACAATGGAGATACTTGATAAACTGGAAGGTATTGCAGACAAAAATACAATAGTTGCGGATGTATGCAGCCTGAAAAGTTTTGTTATGCAAAAAAAACGCCCCTATAATTTTATCGGCACGCACCCTATGGCGGGGACTGAAAACAGCGGGTTTGATGCGTCTTTTGCGGAATTATTCGACGGGGCAAAATGGGTTATAACCCCCGATGAAAAAGTTGACCCCTCAAAGATAAACTGTCTTGTTGAAATAATAGAAAAAACAGGCGCAAAAACAATCATAGCCGACCCTCATGAACACGACAAAGCTGTTGCCTTGATAAGCCATATGCCGATGCTTGTTGCACAGGCAATTGTCAAAACAGCAATGCCGGATTCTCTTGCTATAAAACTTGCGGCAAGCGGGTTTCGCGATACTACAAGACTTGCACTGTCAAATACGGATATGGCGTGTGATATGTTAAAAATGAACAGCAAAAATATCACAGAAGCTCTTGTTTCTTTAATGGAGAACTCTAAAAATCTTTTAAATGACAACTATTTGCAAGAAATTTGTAAAATAAAAGATTTTCGTGCCGGCATGTATGACAAAAATGGACATAATATTTCTGACTAAAATTTTGCCCCTCGCTCTCCGTCGGAAATTCCTTTCACTATTTACAGATTGATAAAATCAAGCAATGTTCAGGATTATCCTGTGAAGTTTTTAGATTACAACTTCACCCTGACGCAAAACTTTTATTTCATCATTCATCGCAAGGGCAACGGTTGATGCCAGCCCCTGTGCTTTGAATCCGTAGTCTTCAAACACGTATTCCACATGATTGCCGACATTTTTTACCGCTTCTTCATAGCTTGAGGCAGCTGTTTGACCGGAAAGGTTGGCGCTTGTTGTTGCAAGAACATGTCCGTCTATAACCTCGCAAAGGCTTTTAAAAAACGGGTTATCAGGCACACGGATTCCGACTGTATTTTTGAAAGAGGTGACATAATCGGGTGTTTTTTCAGACTTTTCAAAAATCAATGTCAATGCGCCGGGGAAATGTTTTTTCATCAACTCATGAGCTTTTGGCGGTATATCTTTTACGTACGGCAAAAGATGTTCTATGCTGTCCGACATTAAAATCAAAGGTTTTGAGCGGTCACGGTTTTTAAGCTCATATATGTTTTCAACTCCTTTTTCGCTGTCGGGAAGGCAGCCTACACCCCAGACAGTATCTGTTACAAAGGCAATTACTCCGCCTTGTTTTAATTTTTCGTTTAATTTTTTAACATAAATTGTATCGCTGAAAATATCCATAAACTATCCTTTGAGTTTCATTAATTTTCCTTTTAATCTGCCGTAGAGTTCGAATACATAGGGGATTCTGACAATTGCGGCAAATACGCTGTAAACAATAGCGCACAGAAGTGTTATTAAAATAATTTTTACAATCAACAAAAACTGTGTTGGTTCAAAATGTTTATCCCACAATTTGTAAGCGCCCAGACATACGTAATATGTGGCGATAGATATTACGGCCATTTTAAACAGGTTTTTAAAATATATTCCGTAATCCATACTCATCTTTTTCTTTATCAAAAGTCCGAGCCAAAAACCGTTTATCAGCGTGACAAATGAGGTGGAAAGCGTAATACCGCCTATTCCCAGTTGTTTTACAAACAAAAAGTTCAAAACAAACTTTATAATAATAGACGATAACGCTACCAGAAACGGGGTTTTGGAGTCATTAAACGCATAAAACACTCTGGTTATGGAATCTCTGAACACATAGAATATGATAGAAATTGACAAATAACAAAGCGCCTCTGACACCATCATTGTTGCAACTTCGTTAAAAGCACCGCGTTGAAAAATCAGCTGTATTGCATTTGTCGAAAGCAATAAAATCAACACCAGTATTGGAAATGCTGCAAAATTCAGCAGTCCGACACCCTTGTTAAAATAGTATCTTATGTTGTCATAATCCTTTTCGCCCACAAGTTTTGAAAATATAGGAAACAACGGAACAAGAAAAGCTGTAACAAGCACCCCTACAGGGAACTGAAAAAGTCTGTTGGCATAACCGATTGCTGACCATGCTCCTTCTTGCAGCTGCGAGGCAAAAAACATATCAACATAAATATACACCTGTCCGACAGTAGAACTCAATATTGCCGGAAACAAAAGTTCAAGAATGTTTTTAAACTGAGGGTTATTCTTGATATCAAGATTTGGTTTGAATTTAAAACCTAACTGTTTAAGTTTTGGCAGCTGATACACAAACTGGCATAAAGCGCCCACCGTTGTTGCCGCAGCAAGAACCACGCCCGAGTTGTCATTGTGAACAAGAGAAATTATTGCAATAATAGCCACACTCATAAGTATCGGCGAAATATTAGGGATTAAAAACTCTTTATACACAATCAAAATCCCGTAATAGATTCCGACAACACCGCCGACTGTTAAAACAGGCGCCATTATTTTTAAATGTATACTTGCAAGGCGGATTAATTCGGGTGTTCCTTTTGAAATAATCAGCTGCATAATTACATCTGAAAACGCAAAAACAATCACGCCGAGAATCAAAAATACAAGAAAAGACGTTGTTAAAAATGTATTAAACAGTTTGTTAACGTTTTCAGGTGCTTTTTTGTTAAGGTCGGGTATCATTTTGGAAAATACTGATACAACCGCACTGTGGAAAGGCCCGCCGATTCCGCCAAGCAAAATAATTGAAATTGCAGGGATTTGATACGCGTAAAAATAAGCGTCTGAAACCATTCCGGCTCCATAAAAATTGGCAATAACAATATCGCGCAAAAAACCTATCAGTTTGCTTATTATGGTTACAAAAGCTATTATCCACGCTGCTTTTAGCAGGCTCTGGGTTTTAGACGCATTTTGTGATGTATTATTTGCGCTGTCTGTCATTTATTTTTAGCCTCTTTTAATTCTACAAACAATCTTACGGGTTTTTTATGCGATTCTGAATACGGAAGCAGATATGTTATCTTGTTTTCGCCTTCTGTTAAGTACCTGCTTATATCAAATTTTTCAGGCTTAAACAGCTGCGGCACAATCTCAAGTTTAAATTCCTGACCGTTTATTACTATGGTCATTGTTGTAAACTGAAATTTATTTTCCGCAACAAGGTATGCCTTTTGTTTTTTACCTGTCAGATAAAATGTCTGAACGGCAGTATCCTGACCGTTGCTGCAAGACAGCGTAACCGGTGTGGTAGTGATAGCTGTATCAGTAAAATAGTGTTGTATTATATCTGCGTAAGAATAGCCTTCTTTTGCCATATTGCCTGCGCCGTACTGGCTCATTCCGACCCCATGCCCGTAGCCGCCGCCATAGACCGTTACTTTGGTTACTGTTGTGTCATTATCCTGTGAGGTATTGTCTTTTCGGGGCTTTTCGGTTTTTTCCTGCTTTTCAGGCTGTTTTGTGTCATCATCCTGTGTATTGTCCCAGTTTTCCCATACGAGTTTGCTTTCGGGTTTTTCTGCTTTTACGGTTTCAAAATCAAACACAATATTAGCAGATGGCAGGGCTTTGTTATCTTTTTTGAAGGTTCTTCTTATTACAAGTTCTTTTTGAACATTAAAGACATTTTTGTCTGTAATAATATTTATGGACATTGCTTTTCCCGACACTCCTCTTTTAACGACTTTAATGTCTTTTAAGGTGCCGAAGTCTGAACTCTTGTTGAGTTTTGGTTTGACAAAACCTGTTGCCGACTGTGTAACAAGAGTGTTTTTAAGAACATCTTCAAGCTCTTTTATGTCCCACTCTCTGACCCATCTAAAGTAAGGCGAATCGTTGTCAAAAGTTTCGGGTTTTGTTGTATAGAACTTTCTTGCTTCTTTTTCATCAGTTAAAACAGGAGTTTTTTCTTTGTCCGGAACTCCTTTTAAAAAAGGTTTTGCAACCCCCGGAAACATCTTTACCCCGTCAGCCATGTCTGCCGAAAAAGCGTTTTCGTAACTTTCTGTATAACCTCCGGCAGTGGAGCTGTATAAAGCCAGTATAAGTTCGTTATTATGCATTGCTACTATGTTTTGGGTTTCGTATATTGCTTTGTCGGACTGTTCGTTTTCTGTATTTGCGCCGAAATACACCTGACATGCGACAGAGTCGCAGACGTCATAGTTGTGATAATTTGCTTCTCTGGGTTTTAGTACATAATTTCTGGCAAGTATCGCCTGTGCCTTCAGGGCTTCCATACCGAATCTAACCGGCATTTCGTTGGGGACAACCCCTCTCAGGTAAGATTCTACATCGAGCACATTTATTATATTGAATAAATCGTTTTTCTTCGGGGCTTTTGTTATTTCAATAGTCCCTCTGTAAAATGCAGGTTTGCCGGCTCTTTTTAAATCTGCTACCGTAACAAATCCGTTTGGTGAATCTATTGAAACAGGCCCTTTTATGTCTTTAGCTATTTCTTTATTATCCTGACTAAGGGTAAAAAGGTTATTTTTTATGCTAATGTCTACAATATCCTGAGCATTAAAATTGCCTAAAACAGTATTTGTTGATTTATCTGTAAGGGTGAAAGCGTCTGTAGCGCTCAATTTTGTTTGTGTAAAATAATAATTTGAAAAATCCTGACTGCTTATTCCTACTTTGACAATGGTTCCTTCTGCCGCAGGGATTGCCTGCGCGGAATTGTTTAATCCGGGGGTAAAAATAAACATTAATGCTAACAAAAATATTTTTTTCAACATAATAACTCTCTCTTTTAATTCAATTTTATTATAAAAAGCAAAAAAATCGGCAAAAAAAATCGGCTTTTTCTAAAATAGACGAAAGCCGAGATGGATAGAATTAGTATTACGGAGTTTATAGAGGAGTTTACATGAGCATGAAATCTTCTCAAAAATTTTTTTGCTACTAAAGTCGTAAAATATTAACAAATATTAAGACGAGTTTTTGTTTTTGGTAAAAAGATGAAAAACAAAGGGACTAAGAGGATTTGAGGATATTCCTCCGGCATGTTTTTTTAAAACAGGAGCAATGAATCTATAATTTTTACAAAAGTTAAATAATACTTTAATAAGAATATTAAAAAAACAGCACTAATACGGATTTTACTTAATATTACAGCCGTTATATTATTTTGGTGTAAACTTACTATTATTATAAATAATTATTATTTAGGTGTAATGGTATACTTATGAGTGAAATAAATACAGAATATTTACATAGATATTTGGAAACTCTTAAAAAATCTTATTTCCTTTTAAAACAATCAAAAGAAGGGTCAATAGATTATGAAATGTATAGAAATTCTCTTGTAAAAGGTTTTGAAATGACGATTGAACAAAGTGCAAAACTTTTGAGAAAAAAACTTGCACCATACTTTGCATCAAAAAGAGCTGTCGACTCACTCACTTTTAAAGATTTATTCCGTTATGCAAATAAACATTCTCTTTTTACCGGGGATGAGGTTGAAAGATGGTTTAAATACCGTGATAACAGAAATTCAACAGCACATGACTACGGCGAACAGTTTGCAAGTGAAACACTAAAACTTGTTGATGATTTTGTTAAAGATGTAGAAAAGCTTATACAGGTTATACAAAATGACTGATATTTTTGTGAAGGAGCGTTTTTTAACCGAATTAAAAAATATTTTTAAACAAACTGTTCCCAATGCTCAGGTTTGGGCATACGGAAGCAGAATAAACGGCACCGCGCATGAGGGAAGTGATCTTGACCTTGTTCTTGTCGGTGATGGTGATATTTATGCATTGAAAGAGGCATTGCAGGAAAGTAATATACCTTTTCTTGTTGATGTGGTTAAGTTTGAAAACCTGCCGGAGAGTTTTAAAAAAGAAATTTTAAAAAAATATGTTGTGCTTTAATCATATCCGGATGGATTCTTTAAGCATTTTATGTGCTCTTTTGACCGGCATGTTGTTAGTTAAAATAATTTTTTAACCCGATTGTCAGGTTGTTATTTTTACATAATTTTTTCAGTTTGCTTATTGCACGGTTTTCAATCTGTCTGATACGTTCTCTTGACACGCCGTATCTTGACCCTATTTCTTCCAGTGTTTTTCTGTTGCCGTCGTCATTCAGCCCGTAGCGCATAATCAAAACATCACGTTCTTTGGGGCTTAGCTGGTTGAGCATTTTTTGTATATCTTCAAAAAGATTTTCCTGTGAAACCCTTGTGTCGGGAGAAACAGTGGATTCGTCAACAATAAAGTCACCCAGCTTAGAGGATTCGTCTTTTGCTGTTGCCGGAGTTTCTATACTTATCGTAGATTGAGCGGCTTTGATGAGGCTTGTTAATTTGCTGACAGGAATACCCACACGGTAGGCTATTTCCTCTTTTGACGGAGCTTTACCGGTTTCCGTAGTTAAATCTACCGTGACTTTTTTTATTTTGCTGAGTGTTTCAATCATGTGTACAGGCAGCCTGATAATCCTTGATTTGTCTGCGATAGCACGTGTAATTGATTGTTGAATCCACCAGGTAGCATAGGTTGAAAATTTATACCCTTTGGCATAGTCAAATTTTTCGGCTGCTTTCATAAGCCCCATGTTGCCTTCCTGTATCAAATCAAGAAAAGAAAGCCCGCGTCCTATATATTTTTTTGCAATGCTGACAACAAGTCTTAAGTTTGCGTTTACGAGAATTTCCTTTGCTTTGTCGTCGTTGGATTCTTTAATTTTTTTTGCTACTTCAAGTTCTTGTTCGGCAGTAAGCAAAGGGATTTTGCCTATTTGCTGTAAATATATTTTTACGGAATCATCAGCATTGACACTTGAAACATTTTCGGCAGTTTTAGGTTCTTCTACCGACATGATTAAATCTTCATCGTCTTGAGATTCTTCGTTTAATTTTTCTATTGAAATATCCTCGTTGTCTTCGGATGAATCCATGTCCTCCGGGGAAAATTTTTCAATTTTGTTTGTCATTTTTCACCTGTTATTTAAAATTTAATATTATTATACACTATGTTTTTGATACTTTGTAAAAAAATCGGCTTTAATCTGCATCAACAATTGTTTTAGAGGTTTTGTACAATCGTTATATTTTATAAAATTAAATATGGTTATTTTTTTCGCATTTTGCAGATATCCTGCCTTAATGATTCATAGATAATAGCGCATGCCGCATTTGAAACATTAAGAGAGTTAAAATTTCTTAACATTGGGATTTTAACAATAAAATCTGATTTTTTCATATTATTTTTTGAAACACCTGTCTCTTCTCCTCCCATGATAAGTGCAAAATTCATGTCCGTATAATTTATGTCAAAATAATTATCCTTTCCTTGTGCGTCTGCCGCAATTATCCAATAGTCGTTATCTTTTAGTTTGTCAATTGCATTTGAAAGGCTATTAACCTGAATAAGAGGAATATGGTTTATTGCGCCAGCGGAGGTTTTTTCTACGGTTGAATTGACCTGCGCATTGCGTCTGGAGGGAATAATAACAGCATCAAAACCCGCGCATGCGGAGGTTCTTATTATTGC
>CALUQS010000093.1 GCA_944322975.1 Candidatus Gastranaerophilales bacterium | reverse complement strand
CCGTAAATATACGGTTTCATTTTGGGGTTCCATCTTTGTGTCTGGTGACCGAAGTGTACTCCGGCTTCGAGTAAATCAATCATTGATGCTACCGGCATCTTTTTCTCCTTTTCTTGCGGACTTTAACATACTAGGAAGGGTTTATGCTTTGAAGACCTGCTTCTCGGCCCCGACTGGTTCCGTCTAAAGTCCAATTACTGTACTACAATAAAAATTATAACCTAAACAAATTATAAGAAAACATGATGCGTTTATATTGCTTAATAATTCCGCACTAAATATTTTTATTTAATATATAATTAGCATAAACACTTAATATTTTAGACAAAGGTCAGGAGTATGGCAGACAAAAAAGAAAAGAAAAAAATTAAAGTGGCATTTCCTCACATGGGGAACATTTATATAGCCTGGGCAGCAGCTTTAAAAAGACTGGGAGTAGAGCCTTTTATCCCCCCGTATTCAAACAAAAGAACGCTGTCTCTGGGTACAAAAAACAGTCCCGAGTCAATATGTCTGCCTTATAAACTTATTTTAGGCAACTTTATTGAAGCAATAGAAGGCGGTGCAGATTACGTTGCAATGATATCTTCCCCGGGAATTTGCCGTCTCGGCGAATACGGCGCCGGTATTCACAACACACTGGAAGATATGGGCTATCACGCCAATTATATAGAATTACAGCTCTATGACGGTATAAAAGGTATGTTTAGATTTCTTACACAGTTAACCGGTGTAAAAAATCCTATAACAATCATTAGAGCAATAGTGTTTGCGTTCAGAAAAGTTTTTGCAACAGACAGACTGGAAAACCTGCTTTCTTATTACAGAGCAAGAGAAATCCGCCCCGGCGACGCTGAAAAAGCTTTTAAAAAGGGAATGAAACTTATTTATGAAGCTGACCACTACAAAGACCTTAAAAAAGCGGAAAAACAGGCAACAGCTGAAATCAAAAAAGTACAAATCGACCCCAAACGCGATGTTTTGCACGTTGATTTGACAGGCGAAATTTATCTTGTACAGGATCCATTCTCTAACCAGAATATAGAAAGAGAACTCGGAAAAATGGGGGTACAAACAAGAAGAACCCTTACCGTATCAAGCTTTTTAAAAGACGCTATTATACCTAAAATGTTTGTTAAAGGAGAAACTCACCTTGAAAGAGCCTTCAGACTAGCCAAACCGTATCTTGCAAGAGATATAGGCGGCGACTCATTAGAGTGCGTTTCTGATATTATTTACGCAAATGAAAAAGGCAAAGACGGTATTATACACGTAAGCCCGTTTACCTGCATGCCGGAAATTATGTCGCAAAATTTCTTCCCCGCTATCAGAGAAAATTGCGAAATACCTATTTTGCCGCTGATTCTTGATGAACAAACAGGCAAAGCCGGATATATAACCCGTCTTGAGGCATTTGTAGACCTTATGAGAAGACGCAAAAGAAAAAAAGAAATGGAACTTGCTCAGGCAGCAAAATAAAAATAGCAATAGATTATAAAAACGCCAATTAACGCAGACGTATACAATAACCTTTTTCTATCAAATGATTGTTAAGGTTTACGCCGTTAACGTAAAATTCACCGACAATATTATTCAAAACCCCGTAACCGTGCACAACAAGTTTGATATCATCGGGATATTGTTTAAACAAATATTTTATATATTCAGAGGCTTTTGTATTTAATTTTACGGAATATCTTGTTGGTCGAAGATAAGAATTGCCTGTGTTTTCGCTTTTTTTCGAAACATTTTTTCGTGTGCTTTTATGTATTTTCATTTTGGTAAACTCATAGCAATACAAGTTCGAAACATAAACAGTCATAGCAATACGGGGATAATTAAAATCCCTGTCTTTAAATTTCACTCTTGCCTGAAGTGCGTGAGAAACGTCAACAATTTCAACATTAACAGGCACCTCCCATTTAAAAGTATTCAACATTTTTACAGAATAAACCGGCAACGCTGTAATAAACAACAAACAAACAACAGCAATACAAAACTTTTTCATAAAAAACACCGTCACACGATTATTCTACGCGGGAGCACAAACCTTTTTCTATTAAATGCCTGCTGAGGCTAACTTTGCCTATATAGAACTCGCCGACCAGATTGGAATACAACCCGTACCCGTTTGGCACAAAATAAATATTGTCGGGGTATTTTTCAAAAACAGATTGCACATACTGTGTAACCTTTGTATTCAACCTTTCTGTTGTGCTTTTAGGTCTTATGTATGTATATCCTCTTGAACTTTTAAGCGGATATGTTTGGGAATATTCGTGACAGTCAAGATTAGAGACATAAACAGGCGCTCTCATTCTGTTTAATTCAACCCTGACTTCCATAGAGTCATAAACCTTTAAGACTTCAACTTTTTCATGTTTTCCCCACTGGTAGGGATTAATTTCTTTTAAAGCAAAAGACGGCAGAGCCGCAGCAAGTATTAAAGAGACCGTAAGCAGAAATTTTTTCATTAAATCAACTCCCCTTTCAAATGCCAGGTGCTTGCACCCGTGATTTTTACGTTGACAAATTGACCGACACAATTTTTTTCTCCGTTAAAATGTACAATTTTATTATTTCTTGCGCGCCCTGCAAGAATAATTTGATTGTCTTTTTCTTCATAAGATTCAACTAAAATTTCAAAGGTTTTACCTGTACATTTTTGATTTGATTTTAAGCTTGCCTCTCTGTTTTTTTCATTCAAACGTGCAAGCCTCTGTGATTTTGTGTTTTCATCTATAAATTTATCTGTCCATTTTGCAGCTTTTGTTTTTACTCTTGGCGAATATGCCGCCGTATTAGAATAATCAAGTTCAAACTCTTCAATAGCGCTAAGAGTGTCTAAAAATTCTTCTTCGGTCTCTCCCGGAAAACCCGCTATAAAATCAGAGGTAATTGCAACATCCTCAAATGCATTTCTGATTTTTTTGACAATCTCACCGTATGTTTCTCTGTCATAACGACGGTTCATTTCTTTTAAGACTTTTGAATTACCGGATTGCATAGGGATATGAAAAAACTCGCAAACCTTATCACATTCTTTTACGGCTTTAATTAAATCATCCGAAATATCGGTAGGGTAAGAGGTTACAAACCTTATGCGGAATTTGCCGTCAATCTTGTTCAAATCTCTTAACAGATTGGCAAGCGTAACCTCTCTGCCATCATAATCTTTAACAGGGTCAAGATTTTTTCCGTAACTGTCAACATTTTGCCCCAGCAGTGTGATTTCTTTAAAGCCCTGCCGGATTGCTTTTTGTGTTTCTTCTATAATTTCTGACGGCTTTCTGCTTCTCTCTCTCCCCCTTGTGAAAGGCACAATACAATATGTGCAGAAATTGTCGCAGCCTTCCATTATTGGTATCCACGCATTAAGGCTTTTTGCTCTTTTTATCGGATATTTTTTTTCTTCTTCTCCGTCAGTAAATTTTTTAGGAGTTTCGTTTGTTGCACAAACCCTTTCGCCTGCATTTATTCTCTTTATAAGGTCAGGCAGCTCATAAACATTGTTTGTACCAAATACCAAATCAACATACGGAAACCGTTTCAGGAGTTTTTCTTTATCCTGCTGCGCAACACAACCGCAAAAAGCAATTTTTATATTCTTAAACGGTTTCTTTAAAAGTTTCTTACTGTGTTCTTCTGCTTTCCATTTACCCCAGACGCCGATAAGGCTGTATGCTTTATCAGCCGAAAGCTGGCGAATTGAGCAGGTGTTTACCATCAGCAAATCGGCATCTTTAGGATCTGTTGTTTCTTCATAACCAAAATACGAAAGCATACCTAAAATCCGCTCTGTGTCCGATTTATTCATCTGACAGCCCATTGTCTCAATATATACTTTGGGCGATACTTCCTGATTAAAACATTTATTTTCCATATAAAAATTATAGGCAAAAAATATTCTAAATGGAATATGTTAGAATACAAACTGATTTGCGCAAAGGGGGTATACATTATTTCATAAACAAATATAGCAATTTCTTTTATTCACAAGGTTTATTGCAGACATGAATCCTATATCAACATCAGAAATCAATAATCTAAAAAAAGCAATACAGTATTTTCAGGATTGTTACCTTGTTGCCTCTGTAAGTGCTCTGGCGCACTGCAAAAACGGAAGAAAAATACTTTCTGAAAATATTGCGCACACAAATGACGGGTTCAGGATAAGGTTTAACAATATCAAAGGAAATGTTCAGGATTTTTTTGTTACCCAAAGAGAAACAGACAACCTTGTTTATATGGATAAATTCAAAAACCCGATACCGCTGTCCCGTCCGCACAACCCCATTATTAAAGCAATAGAAGCTGCTATGAATAAACTTTTAGAAAAATATCCTGACAAAAAGCCTTTAATATGCAGGTTTCCTGATTGTAATGAAAAATTTGAATTCAACAAACCGTCAAATTTTCTTGAAATGTTTACTGGCAAAACAGCTTTTAAATTAAACGAGAGCGGATTAAGAATAAGCCTAAAATCAAGAAAAAAAGAAAGCATAAATATTTTTGATAAAATCAGTGACAATCCGGATAACAGCTTTGTGGCTGGCACATCAATTAATTTTCATAAAGGATTGAGCGACAATCACTGTTACACCGTGACCAATATTGATAAAAATTCAAACCGGATAGAGTTGTTTGACCATCGTTTTTTAGAAACAGTCACTCTTACCTATGAAGAAGCAATAAAAAAATTAAAATTCATTACAGGGTATTTTGATAAAGATTTGAAATAGTTTTAACCAAAAGCTGAGTGAATAAAAACTGCAAACATAACATAATTCGCTTTATGAAATTCCCCTAAATGTCTGATAGCTAAAATTATTTTTGTATTATCATGAAAACTATAAATTTGTATTTTCATTTTAATGGTGATAATATTTACTTAAGAATAAACTAATAAATAAAGGATAAAGAGGTAATTACGGTGTCAGAAGGTCATTTAATCGCGCATCTGGGTCAATTCAGTTTTAACCTTGATACAATTATTACAATGTGGATTACAATGGGCATTTTGATTGTTGTTTCCTTTCTGGCTACACGCAAACTTTCAATTATCCCTACAAAATTGCAGGCGGTAGCCGAGGGGATTATGGGAGCTTTTGTCGGATTAACAGATTCTATGATAGGCAAAAACGGGAAAAAACACATTCCTCTTTTAGCAACCCTTTTTCTGTTTATTTTAACAGCAAACCTTTTGGGCCAATTGCCATGGAGATTGTACCATCTTAAAACAGGTGAACTTGCCTCTCCGACTAATGATATTAATATGACCGCCGCAATGGCTATAATGGTTTTGATATATTACGTTTATCAGGGTGTACGCGCTAAGGGTTTAAAATACTTCTTGCACGAATTTAGCGCCGTCGGCATAATAATGGCTTTAATTGAACTTTTAGAGATGGTTGTAAGACCGTTCTCACTGGCATTACGACTTTTTGCGAATATTCTTGCCGGTGAATTATTGATTGTTACATTTGTCGGTTTATGTGCATATTTGCTGCCTCTTCCGTTTATGCTTTTTGAGGTGTTTGTTGCATTTGTGCAGGCGCTGGTATTTATGTTATTGTCCACTGCTTACATAGCAATGGCAGCACAGGAAGAAGAACATTAATTATTAAGGTTTTTCAAAAATTCGGTTTAGCCGGAGAAAAAGGTTTAAAACTAAAAAATTGAATTAGTAATAAAAAAGGAGAAAATTATGGCAGTAGAACAAGTAGCAGTAGAAGTTGCATCAATGGCTAAATTAGGTGCAGGTATTGCAATCGGTTTTGGTGCAATCGGTGCCGGAATCGGTTTGGGTATTGCAACAAAAGGTTTATTAGACGCTGTATCAAGACAGCCTGAAATTGCTGGTAAAGCTTTGATTTACTTCATTATCGGTGCAGGTCTTGCAGAAGCTTGTGCTATCTATGCTTTGTTCATTGCATTGCAATTGCTCGGATAATCGGGTATACATTATCAGGAAAAAAGCCCGATGTTCTTTAAGAAAAAACTCTTGACGGACATCACGGAATAGGAAAATTTCATGGAAATTAACGCAACTATATTAATATCGGCAATAAGCTTTCTCGTATTCATTTTTATAATGAATAAAATATTGTATCAACCGGTGCTTGATATAATGGAAAAGAGAAAAAATTATATAGAATCAAATAAAAATCAGGCTCAGGCACATAAACGCAAGGCTGAGGATTTGATTTCCGATAAAAATTCTAAAATTGCCGACGCACAGAGAAAATCACGTGATATAGTTGCCGCAAAATCCGATGCACTGAAAGAGGAAAAAAACAAAGTATTAAACGATGCAAAAACTAATGCGGCTGCATTTTTTAATACAGAAAAGCAAAATCTTGTTCATCAAAAAGAAGAAACAGCAGCAAACATGAAATTTGATGTGGCTGACATTGCAAACCGCCTGACAACAAAACTCATGGGTGAGGGCATTGCTTTTGAACCTTTAAATGAACAGGAGGTAGAAGAGGTAATGAAGAAAAATGTTTGATTTCAGTTTTGCCAATATATTGCACTCAAACGTTATAAACTTTGCGATAATGATTGCATTGTTTGCTTTCATTGCGTATAAACTCAACGTTATGCAAAAAATTGAAGATATGAGAGCCTCAATTCAAAAAAATGTTGAAGACTCTGACAGTATAAAAGAAAAAGCTGAAAAAGAACTCGAGGCTGTAACTCAATCTCTTGGAAATATCGAGGCTCAAACCTCACAAATAGTCCAAAAAGCAGAAGAAACAGTCAAAACAATTGAACAAAAAGCAAAACAAGAGCTGGATAAATCGGTTGCGTTAATTAAAAACAATGTGCAAAAACAGGTTGATTCAGAACAAAAACAGATACAGGGCGAATTGCTCAAAAATGTTTCATCTTCTTCTGTAGAAATTGCGCAAAGACAGATAAAAACGGCGCTTGATAAAGACAAAGAGCTGCACAGAAAATATATAGAAGACTTTATAAACAGTATAGACAAAATAGATGTATAGATAGATTAGATTAAAACGGATATAATAATGGCACAAAAATTAAAAATAGATAATAAATTATTACCACTGGCAAAACGTTACTCTGATGCTATTATCGCAGTAGCAAAAGACAGAGGCGAAATTGATGAGGTTTTTACAGACTTGAACACCGTGTCTGAGTCTTTGGGTATGGTAACAAAAATGCGTGATTTCCTGATGCACCCTGTCATCCCTTTCAGCGAAAAAAAGGATATGATAAAATCTGTTTTTCAGGGTAGAATCAAGGCGTCAACACTCAGTTTTATGTTTATTCTGACAGAAAAAAACAGGCTGAATCTTTTAGACACAATTAAATATTGCTATGAAGAGTCTATGGATGAGGCTAAAAATATAGTCAAAGTCGATGTAGTTTCGGCTGTAGAAATTGACGGCGATTTAAAACAAAGCCTGAAAGAAAGACTGGAAAATAAATTGCATAAGGCTGTCAAATTTGTTTTTGATATAAATCCTGATATCATAGCAGGTCTTATCTTAAAAATTCAAGATAAAACAATAGACGGTTCAATGGCAGCAAAGATTGAGGGTTTCAAAAAAATATTAAGATAAAATCAACATAACGATTAAAAAAAGTGTAAAATTCAGTACAAACTATAAAGGAAAGTAACATGGCAACAATAAGACCGGAAGAAATTACTTCTATAATCAAAGCCAAAATTGAAAATTATTCCTCGGAGATGGAGGTTTCAAATATCGGCTCTGTATTGGAAGTCGGCGATGGTATTGCCCGTGTGTACGGTTTGCGTAATGCAATGTCTAACGAACTTGTAGAGTTCGAGGATGGGAAAGGTACACTAGGTATTACACTGAACCTTGAAGAAGACAATGTCGGTGTTGTTATTCTTGGTGAATACCAGCACATCAAAGAAGGTATGACTGTTAAAACAACCGGAAGAATCGCCTCCGTACCTGTTGGCGATGGTCTTATAGGAAGAATCGTCAGCCCTACAGGACGTCCTGTAGACGGCAAAGGGGATATCCCTTATGAAAAAACAAGACCGGTAGAAAGAGTTGCTCCGGGTATTGTTTCAAGAAAATCAGTTCACCAGCCGCTGCAAACAGGTTTAACAGCAATCGATGCTCTTACCCCGATAGGCAGAGGACAGCGTGAGTTGATTATCGGAGACAGACAAACCGGTAAAACAGCTATTGCGATTGATACTATTATTAACCAGAAGGGGCAGAATGTAATCTGCGTTTATGTTGCAATAGGTCAAAAAACATCAACAGTTGCCCAGCTTGCTAAAAAACTGGAAGATTTCGGCGCAATGGATTACACAATCATTGTTTCCGCAACAGCTGACGAGTCCGCTCCGCTGCAGTTTATCGCACCGTTTGCAGGTGTTGCAATTGCAGAAGAATTTATGGAACAGGGCAAAGATGTTTTAATCGTTTACGATGACCTTACAAAACACGCTCAGGCATATCGTGCAATGAGCTTGCTTTTAAGACGTCCGCCGGGACGTGAAGCATATCCGGGGGATGTATTCTACCTTCACTCAAGACTGCTTGAAAGAGCCTGCAAATTAAATGATAAATTAGGCGGCGGTTCAATTACGGCCTTGCCGATTATCGAAACTCAGGCAGGCGACGTTTCGGCTTACATCCCTACAAACGTTATTTCAATTACGGACGGTCAAATATTTTTGGAAACAGGTCTGTTCAACTCCGGTGTAAGACCGGCAATGAACGCAGGTATTTCTGTTTCACGTGTAGGCGGTGCAGCTCAAACTAAAGCTACAAAGCAGGTCGGCGGGAAGTTAAGACTTGACTTAGCCCAGTTTAGAGAGCTGGAGGCTTTTGCACAGTTTGCGTCTGACCTTGATAAAGCTACACAGGATCAGCTTTTAAGAGGTCAAAAATTGACAGAAGTTTTAAAACAACCGCAATATTCACCGTTGAGCGTAGCCAAACAGGTTAGTATACTGTTTGCCGCTAACGAAGGAATACTCGATGATATAGACAATTCAAAAATTCAAAAAAGAATGGTTTGAATATTTTGATGCAAATATGTCCTCGCTTGCCGAAAAACTCAACAGCGGTGCTGCTTTAGACGATGATGACAAGGCACAGCTCAAACAGAACCTTGAAACCTTCAAATCGTCTTTATTTTCATAAATTGTATAAATCAGGGTGCTAAAACAAAAAAGCACCCTGATAATAATAAATAATTATAAAGGTTGTAATATGCCAAATTTATTAGATATTAAAGCAAGAATAAACAGTATTAAAAACACGCAGAAAATTACCAAAGCAATGAAAATGGTAGCCGCTGCAAAGGTTAAACGTTCTCAAAACAAAGTTATGGCTGCGCGTCCGTTTTCCAAAGCTCTTGCCGAGGCATTTGCTAAAGTCCTTTCTTCGGTTGAAGGTTTTAGTTCAGCAGGGTTAAAAATAGAAAGAGCTATTGATAATTATCCTGTGTTAATGCAAAAAAGAGAACAAAAAACAGCCGGTATTCTTGTTATAACATCAAACAGAGGTCTGGCAGGCGCTTACAACGCCAATGTTATAAGATATGCGCTTAAAAACATAGAAGACTACAAAGCTAAAGGAATAGCTGTAAAATTATTTATTGTCGGATTAAAAGGTACAAGTGTTTTAAAACGCCGTGCGCAAAGTGCAGGTTTTGAAATTGTTAAAACTTATACAAAAATCTCTCAGGAACCTAATTCTTCAAACGCTCTTGTAATAGCTGAAGATATGGCGGCTGCTTTTGTTAACGGAGATATTGACAGTATTGAAATTGTTACAACCCGTTTTAAAAATATGATGTCTTATAAAGTAGAAGACTGGAAAATTCTTCCTGCTGACGATATCAAAAAAGCACTGGGCGATGAAGATGAACAACCATCTGCAGGTATTGACCCGCTAATGGCTTTTGAACCCAATGCCGATAATATTTTACAAAAAATTGTACCTATGTTTATAACAAACATTATCTATCAGGCACTCTTAGAAGCTGTTGCAAGCGAACTTGCCGCAAGAATGACTGCTATGTCCGCCGCAACCAACAATGCAGAGGAAATGATTCGCATACTTTCTATTGATTATAACAAAGCAAGACAGGCTGCTATTACAAATGAAATTTTAGAAGTTGTTTCCGGCGCCGATGCCTTAAAAAAATAATCTTTGACCGTATCGGATAATTGATATAAAATTACACTAGACGAATTTAGTAAACGGGAAAATAAAATGGGTTATAAAATACTTAGCAAAAAAGAATTATGTCCTAACCAGTATGAATTAACAATTCATGCGCCTTATATAACAAAAAATGCTCAGGCAGGACAGTTTATAATTTTAAGAGTAACAGAAGACGGAGAAAGAATTCCGTTAACACTTGCCGATTACAACAGAGAGTCCGGGGCGCTTACTATTGTGTTTATGGCTGTTGGCTACACAACAAAACAACTTGCCAAACTCGAAACCGGCGATGAACTTGTTGATATCGTGGGGCCGTTGGGACAGCCGACTCATATAGAAAAATACGGGACAGTTGTTTGTCTTGCCGGCGGTTATGGCGCTGCACCGTGTTATCTTATTGCAAAGGCTTTTAAAGAAGCTGGCAACAAAGTTTATATGATTATGGGTGCAAGAACCAAAGATTTAATCTTCTGGGTAGATAAGATGAAAGAAGCTTGCAGCGAACTTTATATTACTACAGATGACGGTTCACTCGGCGTAAAAGGCTTTGTTACAGGTGTTTTATCAGATATAATGAGCAAAGAAAAAGTCGATTATGCAATCGCGGTCGGGCCTATGCCGATGATGAGAGCTGTTGCTGATTTGACCCGTGACAAAGATATCAAGACAGAAGCAAGCATGAACCCGATTATGGTTGACGGCACCGGCATGTGCGGCGCCTGCCGTGTTACTGTCGGCGGAGAGGTTAAATTTGCCTGCGTTGACGGCCCTGACTTTGACGCACACCAGATTGACTTTGACGAAGTTATAAATCGTACTAAAATATATAAAGATTACGAGAAAAAACGCAGTGAAAACTGCAACTTATTCAAACAAGCAGAGGCACTACAAAAATAAAGATATGGAGATATAAATATGGCATTGATTCCTATTTGCCCTTTAATGAGCGCAGGTCAGAATGTAGAAATAGTTTGTGCACAGGAAAAATGCGCATGGTATTTGAAAAACTACAAAACTTGTTCTGTGTATCTGCTTGCGCACAACGCAGCGCTTGATATAAAACAGAAACAAACCCAGATGACTAAAAAATAGTTTAAAAAACAAAGCCCGAATTACTCAGGGCTTTGTTTTTTATTATTCTTCTTTATCTTCAGATTCCGGTTTTGGTGCGTTTTTTATTATTTCATTAATTACAGTTATATCGTCTTTTGTAAGAGTTCCTGTTTTAGCCTTTTTTTCTATCAGACTAACAAGTTTGTTATAATCTGTTTCTGAAATAATACCGTTTACAACTTCAGGCATATTATTGTTTCTGTAGTCCGCAATAAGCTTGTTAACCTGTGCAGCAAGCTGTGTATTTAATTTTCCCTCATTTTCATCATCAATAGCTTCATACGGAATTTGCGGATAATTCTTTATCTTTTCAAGAATAGCCTTGTC
>CALUQS010000092.1 GCA_944322975.1 Candidatus Gastranaerophilales bacterium | reverse complement strand
ATTTGAATATGTTTTGAGGCACCGGTCATTTCCAGAACTTTTTTCTCAAGATTAGAAACAGCTGCGGATTTCTCTTTTTTGGTTGCAAGTTTGTTTGCCATTGTTCTGGCAAAAACTTTGCGTTCGTCTTCCAGATTAATACCCTTAAGCGGTACCCATTCGCTGCCGTTTAAAACGCTTATATCATCAAGCAGTTTGTTTGAAAAACTTCTTGAACCGCCTTTTGCAGACAAGAAATGTTTGTTTAAAGTTGTAATTGCATCTTCGTTTGCCCATTTTGCTGCCATCCCTTTATCTTGCGGATTGAAAAGTTCCAGCATTTTTGCAACACCGTAAACAATAAAACCCGGAATAAGGCAGTTTACGATGAGTCCTGAGGATTCGCGTCTGAAGGTTTCTGCAGCTGCAAAACCGTTTGTTTTTGCATCAACCCAGGTTCTTGGCAATATTGCGGTTGCAAGGTCAATGATAGAAACATTGATGATTTCCGGCGGAATTCCCTTAAAGGACTGTTTATCCGAATGCGGCATATATAAAGTACGAGGTGATTTTGCCGGTTGTATATTAGATTTTTTGTAAACTTCTGTTTGTTTAATTTGTGTAATCATAACTGTTAGTCTAACTAGTGTCTTTTTTATATAGGGTTAAAGAAATTTAGGTGATCTATACCCTTATATAATATGAAAGACCTGATATAAATACAAATCCCGTGAAAAAAATAATTTGCTATTTGAGGTTGTAAAAATTGTTGAATTGTTTTTTTTAATATGATTTTTTATTTAATAATATCAATATTTATCGTTTTACCGGTTTTAAATTTGATATTTTGTTTTTTAGAGTGTTAAATTTTTTATTAAATTTTGTTTTACAAAACTTAACATTTTGTCCGGTTTTTTAATGTTGCCTGATAGCTGCTATCAGAGTGTACAATATTTATTAAAGCAGGATAGAAATTTTATAAGGAGATATTAAATGACTGTTTTAGAAAAAATTAATTCGCCAAAGGATGTAAAAACTCTTTCCGTGCAGGAGATGAATGCCCTTGCGCAAGATATAAGAGATGCTGTTATTAACCGTGTAAACACAATAGGCGGGCATTTAGGGCCGGATTTAGGCATTGCAGAAGCAACAATTGCAATGCATTATGTATTTGATTCCCCGGAGGATAAATTTATTTTTGACGTATCACATCAGGTTTATCCGCACAAAATGCTTACAGGAAGAAAACACGGGTTTGTTGACTCAGCCCGTTTTCATGAAATTTCCGGTTATTCTAACCCGAAAGAAAGCGAGCACGACCATTTTGTAATCGGTCACACTTCTACCTCTGTAAGTCTTGCTACCGGAGTTGCAAAAGCAAGAGATTTGAAGGGTGAAAACTATAATGTCATTGCCCTTATAGGCGACGGTTCACTAAGCGGCGGCGAGGCTTATGAAGGTTTTAATAATGCAGCAGAGTTAAACAGCAACATAATTATCATTGTTAATGACAATGAAATGTCTATTGCTCCGAATTACGGCGGATTGTATAAAAACCTTGCCGAACTTAGAAACACTAACGGACAGGCGCAAAATAATGTCTTTAAGGCAATCGGGTTTGATTATTATTACGTTGAAGAAGGCAACAATGTAGAGAAACTTATTGAGACATTTAAAAAAGTTAAAGGAACAAAACACCCTACAGTCGTACATATTCATACATTAAAGGGCAAAGGATATGAACCGGCTGTAGCGGATAAAGAAACTTACCACTGGACTGTGCCCGGTTTTTTAAACAGCCATGACGTTTCAGCACAGGTTGAAACATATAATTCCATAACAAAAGACTTTTTACTCGATAAAAAGCAGAAAGGCGAGCCTGTTGCGGCTATCACTGCAGCAACTCCGGGTGTTTTTGAGTTTAATCCGGAATTCCGCGGCAAAATGGGAAAAAATTATACAGATGTCGGCATAGCGGAAGAACACGCTATTGCTTATGCTTCAGGTCTGGCTAAAAACGGAGCAAAACCAGTGCTTGCTTTAATGAGTTCTTTTGTGCAAAGAACTTATGACCAGATGTCACAAGACCTTGCGCTGAACAATTCTGCTGCAACGGTTCTCATCTACTGGGGCGGAATATCAGGTGCTGATATGACACACCTTTGTACATTTGATATTCCTTTGATTAGCAATATTCCTAACATTGTTTATCTTTCACCTGTATCAAAAGAAGAATATCTTGCAATGCTTGAATGGTCATACAACCAAAACGACCACACAGTGTTTATAAGAGTTCCTGCAACAGATCTTGTTTCTGACGGAACACCGGACAATACTGATTATTCACTGCTTAATAAATACAAACTGGTTGAAAAAGGCGAAAAAGTTGCAATTATAGCCGCAGGTAATTTCTTCGGCTTAGGTCAGCAGGTTAAAGAAGAACTTAAAAATCAATCAGGTATTGAGGCAACCTTGATTAATCCGAGATTTTTAACGGGTGTTGATGTTGAAATGCTTGAAAATCTGAAGAAAGACCACAGTGTTGTAATAACTCTGGAAGACGGAGAACTTGACGGCGGCTTTGGAGAAAAAATTACAAGATTCTATGGAAGTTCCTCAATGAAAGTTCTTAACTTTGGCTCTAAGAAAGAGTTTACAGACCGTGTACCTTTAGAAGAGTTGTATAAGCGTTACCATTTGACTAAAGAACTTATTGTAGAAGACATAAAAGGAATATTGTAAATGATAAAGAAATTATTGGCACTGATATTGACAGTGTTTGTTATGCAGGGGACTGTTACAATTGCAGCACCTTTAGAAAAGAAGGATAAAAATATGACAAGAACACAGATTTGTAATGAAAATATGCAAAAACTTTTTGGTTCCGATATGGCAACAACAGGTGATGATGCAGAAATGATGCAGATTCTTCAAAAATACATATTTGGAGAAGTTTTTACGGTCGGTGATTTAGATATAAAAACACGTGAGCTTATTACGGTTGTGTGTTTGACAACTATGCAGACTCTGCCCCAGCTTAAAGCGCATATCAACGGGGCGTTGAATGCCGGTAATACCCCGCTTGAAGTTAGAGAAGCAATTTATCAGTGCGCTCCGTTTATCGGTTTTCCAAAAACTTTGAACGCTCTTGGCGTGTTGAATGAAGTATTTAAAGCAAGGGGCATTCAAACTCCGCTGGAATCAGGTGTGACTGTTGCCGAAAATGAACGTTACCAAAAAGGTAAAGAAATTCAAGAAAAACTCTACGGCGATGAGATAAAACAGGCGATGAAAGGACTGCCTCAAAATATGGGTGATGAAGCCGCAAGATTTCTTACAGAAGTTTGTTTTGGAGATTTTTATACAAGAAAAGGGCTTGATATAAAAACACGTGAACTTCTGGCACTGGCTGTGCTTGTTGCAAAAGATGATGATATTACTTTAAAAAGCCATATCAAGGGGAATTTAAAAGCGGGAAATTCTCCTGAAACAATCGCCGCCGCAATTATACAATGTATGCCGTATACTGGCACTCCGAATGCTTTGCATGCGCTTACGTATTTAAAACAGGAACTGAAAAAATAGTTTAAAATTATTGCATAATTTTTATTAATCAAACAGCCGCTACTATGCGGCTGTTTTTATTTTAATTATTTAAACTGTGTATCGGTGCGGGTATTCGGCCGCCGCGCTGTACAAATTTGCTTGAAGACAGTGTGTTGACATTCATAATGGGTGCCTCACCCAGCAAACCGCCGAATACAACTTTGTCTCCTGCTTTTTTGTTCGGTGCGGGGATAATTCTGACTGCGGTTGTCTTTTTGTTAATCATGCCTATAGCCATCTCATCCGCTATTATGCCGGAAATTGTATCAGCAGGTGTGTCTCCGGGTATGGCTATCATATCTAACCCGACAGAGCAAACAGAGGTCATAGCCTCCAGTTTGTCAAAAGTTAAACAGCCTTTTGAGGCTGCTTCTATCATGCCTGCATCCTCCGAAACAGGAATAAATGCGCCTGACAGTCCGCCTACGTGTGAACTTGCCATGATTCCGCCTTTTTTAACTGCATCATTTAACATTGCAAGTGCTGCTGTTGTGCCGTGTGCACCGGCATGTTCCAAGCCCATTGCCTGAAAAATTCCGGCGACGCTGTCGCCTATTTCCGGTGTAGGTGCAAGTGAAAGGTCTATTATACCAAATGGCAGATTCATTCTCTGTGCCATTTCCCGCCCGACAAGTTCGCCTGTTGAGGTGATTTTAAAAGCAATTTGTTTGATTTTATTTGCCATATCGCTGAAATTTGTACCTTCAGGCAGTGATTCAATAGCTGCTCTGACGACTCCCGGCCCTGATACTCCTACATTAAGTGCGCATTCAGGTTCTCCATAACCGTGGAATGCGCCGGCCATAAACGGGTTATCCCCCGGAACATTGCAAAAACATACAAGCTTTGCTGCGCCTATTCCGTCTTTGTCTGCGGTTAATTGTGCGGCTTGTTTTATTGTCTGTCCCATTTTTAAAACAGCATCCATGTTTATGCCGGCTTTAGAGCTTGCAACGTTTACGGAGGAGCAGATTCTTTCAGTTTGTTTAAGCGCTTCGGGTATGCTTTCTATAAGTGCAATATCACCGCGCGTACAGCCTTTTTCAACGAGCGCACCGAAACCGCCTATGAAATTAACTCCGACATCTTTAGCGGCTTTATCCAGAACTTTGGCAAGATGTATGTAGTCGTATTCTTTACAGGATTCTCCAACAAGCGAAATAGGTGTGACGGAAATTCTTTTGTTAATAATAGGAATAGAGTATTCTTCTTCTATTTCATTTGCCATTGCCACAAGGTTTTTGGCGTAACGGGTAATTTTTTCGTAAATCTTTTCACCGGCAATTTTTACATCAGCGTCGCAGCAGTCACGCAGACTGAGTGCCAGTGTAACAGTTCTTATATCAAGGTGGTGTACACGTATCATGTCGATTGTTTCTAAAATAGAATCAGCGTTTATATAACTCATTTTTCCTCTGTAAGTGTTTATATATTGTGCATTTTGTCAAAGATTTGTTTTTTTTGAACCCATATTTCCATATGCAGTTCTTCGCCGGCTTTTTGGATTGCTTCTTTTATTTCTTTAAAAGATTTTTCTGCTTTTGAAATGTCTCCGAGCAAAAACATTACAAAATAATCCTGCATAATGGTTTGTTTTATGTCTTCGATATTGACATTGTATTGTGCAAGAACATTGGCTACTTTAGCAACAATGCCGATTCTGTCTGCACCGTATACGGTAATTATTATTTTATTTTCGGATTTGTTTTCCTGCATTATTTTTCCTCAATTGTTATTGTACGCATTATAATAATAGCTTATTTAATAAATTAAGTCACCGCTATAGATTATTTTTTCTTTATTTGTACTGTCAAGGACAACCAAATTACCTTGATTGTCAATGTTTTTAGCAATGTATTGTTCTTTTTTGTCATTATCTCTCTGCTGTATAAAAACGGTTTTACCTAAAAAATCAACGTATTTTAGATAGTCATTTTTAAAATATTCAAAGCCGTTTTGCATTGCGTTATTGTAATTTTCAAAAAAAGAATCAATCAGTTTTTTTAAAAACTCTTCTTTGTTGATTTGTTTCCCGGTTTCAATATTTAACGAAGTTGCAGGTCTGTCAATACTGTTCAGGGTTTTATCATCCATATTGAGGTTTATGCCGATGCCGAGGACAATACCGGACAGCTGATTATTTTTGATAACACCTTCACTTAAAATTCCGCAGATTTTTTTGTTATTAACAAGAACGTCATTCGGCCATTTGATTTGCGGTTGAACATTGTATGTTTTTAGAACATCTGCACTAACCACACTCATATACTGGGTAAGATTAGTGATATATTTTGTGTTTTGCGGTTTTAAAACTAATGACAGATATATATTTTCGCAATTTTTAGACACCCATACGCGGTTAAAACGTCCCCTGCCTTTTGTTTGTTCATTTGCAATTATGACTGTTTTATCGTCTAAGGTGTCAAAATTGGCTTTGCCGTATGTGTTTGTGGAATCGATACAATCAAATTTTAAAAGTTTCATTTATTTAGATTGTTCCACTCTTTTTCTCAGCATTAAAACAGTACCCTGTTCATCATAACAGGCGTTGTCAACCCAGCGTCCGATAAGATTTTGTTTTGCATCATAGAGGTATTGTTCTCTTTCCGAAACCACGTAGGTTGCGTTTTTAAATGCACCGTATTTGTTGTAAGCAACCGAGCGATGCGGGTAAACATTGTAGGGTTTATTCAAAACATCAACTTTAAACAGAGAACCTGTTTCGCTGTAATAATAGTTATGATACGGGTCGTTAGTGTATCTTACACCGTATGTGCCGTCGGAGAACAATGCAAGATAACGGTTTCCGACTTTATGCACCCCGTTTTTCATAGATGTGTAATTTTCCATGTAATTGGGGTCGGACCAGTAGTCCCTGAATTCATTCGGGCCTAAAGCGTAATCAATATTTTTAAATGTTTCTTCTCTTGCAAGTTCTGCATTAATCTCTGCATTGCCCTGTAATACCAGCGCTGACGCAGGTAACATAATAAAGAATGTGAGAATTGTTAATAAAAACTTTTTCATAAATTCATAATATAATAAAAATACTCCATAAGTCACACACTAATGGAGTATTTTTTATAATTTTTTTCTTAAAGTTTTTATTAAACTTTAGCTTTAGCTGTTTCAACAATAACAGAGAATGCTTCGGGTTCTCTTACTGCCATATCGGCGAGCATTTTTCTGTTAACCTGAATGTCAGCTTTTTTCAATGCATTCATGAATTTAGAATAGCTCAAGCCGTGTTGTCTTACAGCAGCGTTGATTCTGACAATCCACAAACGACGCATGTTTCTTTTTCTGTTGCGTCTGTCTCTGTATTGATATTTGAGCTTTTTCATTACAGCAGTGTTAGCAACTTTGAAGATTCTGCTTCTTGCACCGATAAAGCCTTTAGCTAATTTTAATATTTTTTTATGTCTTTTTCTTAAGACATTTCCGCGTTTTACTCTCATTTTTTAACCTTCCTTATCTTGAATATCTTTTGTACGGTAATTCTCTTGAAACCAATTTCAAATTAGTTTCGGATACTTCAGTCATGCCTGTCATTCTTCTTTTTCTGTCAGCAGACTTGTGTTGAAGCAGGTGTTTTTTACCTGAGGAAAGTCTCATGATTTTACCTGAAGCTGTCACTTTGTAGCGTTTTGCAGCTG
>CALUQS010000091.1 GCA_944322975.1 Candidatus Gastranaerophilales bacterium | reverse complement strand
TGATTCCTCGTGTGTAAGTAAGTGTAAGTGTGTAGGTTAGTGTGGTAGGTCAGTATGTATGTTATGTTGAAAAATTTTATTCACTCGGTTTATTTATCTCTTGTATATATATAAAGTATTTATTAATGAAATAATTGCCTTTTTCTTAAATTTTTGCTTAATGTTTCTTAATATTTGCATATAATTCGTGTTAATACTAAAATCCGAGTATGAATATTAATGACGAATTTGAAACAATATCAGCAATAGCAACACCTCTGGGTACAGGCGGGGTCGGGATAGTACGTGTATCCGGCAATAAAGCCTTTGAAATTGCTCAAAAAATGTTTTCTAATACATCTTTTAAGTCCGGAAAAATCAACCACGGCTGGGTTATAGAAAGCGGCAAAAAGCTGGATGAGGTTGTATTGCTTGCATTTAAAGCACCTAATAGTTATACGGGTGAAGATATTATTGAATTTCAGTGCCACGGCGGGCCTGAAATTATAAAAAATATTCTTGATTTAACAATAAAATATGGTGCAAGACTGGCACAAAGAGGAGAATATACAAAAAGAGCTTTTTTGAATAAAAAACTGGATTTAACCCAGGCAGAGGCTGTGCTGGATTTAATTCACGCAAAAACATCAAATTTTGCTCAAAAGAGCGCAAACAATCTTTCAGGAGTACTGTCACAGGCTGTCAACGAGATTAAATCGTCAATTTTTAAACTTTATTCAAGGATTATAGCTGCTGTTGATTTTCCGGAGGATGTTGCAGAACCGGAATATCCGTATTTAAAGGACGAGATTGAAAAAAACATCAATCAGATAGATAAAATTTTAAAAAATGCCAATGCATCAAACATTATGAGACAGGGCATAAAAATAGCAATAATCGGGTGTCCTAATGCGGGTAAATCCTCTCTTTTTAATGCCTTATTGAATCTTGAACGTGCAATAGTAACAGATATACCTGGTACAACAAGAGATATTATACAGGAATCTATTGATATAGACGGAATTCCTGTTACGCTTATAGATACAGCGGGTATACGTGATGACCATACTGTTGATAAAGTTGAGGCAATCGGTATTGAGTATACAAAGAACTGCGTTCAAAACGCTGATTTGATACTATTTTTATTTGATTGGAGCAAGGGTTTTGATGAAAATGATGCGCTTATTTATGAAATGATTGAAAATAAACAGCATATAAAGATTGCAACAAAGGCTGATTTGGCAGAGGTGGCTAATCCGGAAGCAATAAATATTTCTGCTAAAACAGGTTATAACATAGAAGAACTTAAAGAAAAAATAAAATCAGCGGTTCTCAATAACGATGCAATGGAAACAGAATTTGTAACAAACAAAAGGCAGCAGGAATGCTTGATTAATGCAAAAAAATCTCTTGAAAATGCTTTAATAGCCGTCAATAACAATGAAATTCAGGATTTAATCTCTATAGACATAAAATCAGCATTGATGTCTCTGGATGAAATCACAGGCGAAGTTATAACAGATGAAATTTTAGAGAACATTTTTGAACATTTTTGTATCGGCAAATAGCTGAAAATTCAAACCAGCCTTGTTTTATATACAGCAAAACCGAAAAGCAAAACACCGTATAACAGAGAGAACTAAAAAGCCCTCAAAATCATATTGAGGGCTTTTATAAGGTTGAGTGTGTATGAGTTATTAACCTTCTTTTGTATATTCTGCGTCAATTACGTCATCATCAGAACCTGAATTTGATGAATCAGCTGAATTTTCAGCTCCTGCAGCATTTTCAGAACCTGCATTTTGAGATTCCTGTTGAACCTGTGAGTACGCCGCCTGAGATATGCCATACATAGTCTGCTGTAAGTCTTCAGACATTTTTTTGATTTCTTCAGCCGGCTTGTTAGCTTTTAAAGCTTCTTCAAGAGCTTTTCTCTGCTCTTCAAGTTTTGATTTATCTGCATCAGAAATCTTACCTTCAAAATCTTTAACAATTCTTTCGGCAGATGCAATCAAGCTGTTAGCGTTGTTTCTGATTTCAGCCTCTTCTTTGTGTTTTTTATCTTCAGCAGCATTAGCCTCAGCTTCTTTAACCATTCTGTCAATATCAGCTTCTGAAAGATTAGAAGAATTTGTGATAGTAATTTTTTGTTCCTTGTTAGTTGCCTTATCTCTTGCAGAAACATTAACAATACCGTTAGCATCGATATCGAAGGTAACTTCAATTTGAGGCAAACCTCTCATTGCCGGCGGAATACCGTCTAATCTGAACATACCTAAAGATTTGTTATCTTTTGCCATTGGTCTTTCACCCTGCAATACGTGAACATCAACTGCAGTCTGGTTGTTTTCAGCTGTTGAGAAAGTTTGTGATTTAGAAACAGGTATAGTTGTGTTTCTCGGAACAAGCGGAGTCATAACACCGCCTAATGTTTCAATACCCAAAGTTAACGGAGTAACATCAAGCAATACAATATCTTTAACTTCACCTGCTAATACACCTGCCTGAACAGCAGCACCAACTGCAACTACTTCATCAGGGTTAACTGACTGGTTAGGTTCTTTGCCTGTGTATTCTTTAACAAGAGCCTGTACAGCAGGAATACGTGTTGAACCGCCTACAAGTACTACCTCATTTATGTCGCCTTTTGAAAGACCTGCTTCTTGCAAAGCATCAGCAACAGGCTTTTTGCATCTTTCAAGCAAATCATGGGACAATTCTTCAAATTTTGCTCTTGTCAATTGCATATCTAAGTGTTTTGGACCGTTTGCGTCAGCCGTAATGAACGGAAGGTTGATGTTTGTTTCAACAACTGATGACAATTCGCATTTAGCTTTTTCAGCTGCTTCTTTTAAACGCTGCATTGCCTGTTTATCGTTTCTCAGGTCAATACCTTCCTGTTTTTTAAATTCTTCAATCAACCAGTCCATGATTTTTTGGTCAAAATCATCACCGCCTAAGTGAGTATCACCCGATGTTGAAAGAACTTCATGAACCCCATCACCGATTTCAAGAATTGACACATCAAAAGTACCACCGCCAAGGTCAAATACAAGAACTTTTTCGCTTTTGTCTTTTTCCAGACCGTAAGCAAGAGCTGCTGCAGTCGGTTCGTTTACGATACGCAAAACATCAAGACCTGCGATACGTCCTGCGTCTTTTGTTGCCTGTCTTTGAGCATCGTTAAAATAAGCAGGAACAGTGATTACCGCTGATGTAACTTTTTCACCCAAATAAGCGGAAGCATCATCGGCAAGTTTTCTTAAAATCATTGCAGAAATTTCCTGCGGAGTGTAATCTTTGCCATCTATATTTTTTTTGTAGTCAGTACCCATTTGTCTTTTGATGGAAATAATTGTTTTGTCAGGGTTCAAAATTGCCTGACGTTTTGCAAGCTGACCTACAAGTTTTTCACCTGTTTTTGAAAATCCCACAATTGACGGGGTAGTTCTTGAACCCTCTGCGTTAGCTATAACGGTAGGTTTTCCGCCTTCCATAACCGCTACAACGGAGTTCGTAGTACCTAAGTCAATACCAATCGTTTTTGCCATAGTTTTTATCTCTCCTTTGTAATAATTGTTAAAACTAATATTCTATAACTCTTTTATAACACCGATTTTTTTAAATAATAAAAAAATAAACAAAAAATTAATATTTGGAGCATGGCTACGCAGGTATCTTTATAAACTGTTGTCTATTGAACAACATATTTTTTTAAGAGAGAAGAATTTGTTTTGTTTGTTCTTTTGAAAATCTGTATTTTGTAAAAATATTAGAAATGCCGGAAACAAAAAATCCCATAACCCCGATGCTGAAAATGTAAGGGACACCTGATATTAAAACTTTTTGTTTAGCAAGACGTGTAAATTCTTTTTCCACACACACTGACTTTTTTTCAGCTAATTTTTTTGCAAGATTTTCCAGTTCCTCAAAAGACGGAACCTCAAGATTTTTGCCAATAGTCTCTTTACATTTTCCTGCTTTTTGTAAAAGTTTTTTGAATCCTTTTTCAAAAAGTTCAGAACCGGTAATTACATAAAACCCGACAAGAGGATAACGAAATAATGTCTCTAAAAAGTTTTGTCTGCCTCTGTCCTTTGCAGCTCCGAAATAACCCGCACCACCTATCACAACACATGAGGTAAGCTGTCCTTTGCTTAAAACAAGTTTGCCGTCTTGAGCCGCAAAGTCGATAGAACAGTATTTGTTAAAGAAATTTTTAGCTTTAATATTATTTTTGAAAAATTTTGTGCCCGGCGCAAGTATTGCCTCACTGATGTTCAACAGAGTTTTGGATTTTGACGCCCCCCGTGCTGATAATATTGCAGCTAAAACTGTTGACAGAGCGAATGCGGCTCCGGCTCTTTTAATATTTTTGCAGGCACTTTGTTTTACTTTATTTTGTGATTCTGCCTCTTCTTTTTTGTTTTCAAGATTAGCAATATTATTGAAATCACCTTTTTTAAAAATTTTAAGCGTCATTATATTTTTTATATAGTTTAAAGAAAATTCGCAAAGCGGAATCAATAACGCACTCAAAGCAATAGCAGCTTTAACAGGCAAAACCTTTTTTGAGATTGCATTATTTTTCTCAATTAACTTTGTTGCTGATTGTGTAACAAGTTCTTTTGCCTGAGGCGATAAACTGTGAGTAAAAATATTTTTCGCGACTTTACCGGCAAATACCGGAGCAAAATAAACAAGTCCGCTTTCTGCTAATTCTAAAAATGTGTTTTCAGCAAGATCAGCCTTACTTCTGGCAAAAACGGCCTTAGGTAAAAGGCAGGTAGATGTATCCTGTACAAAACGCGAGGTAGATAACCCTGAAACCTGCTCGTTGTGATTAACAAATTTTGCGCTGAAACGAAGGGGTTGAGCCAGTGTATTTATTAAATTTATTGCCATAATTTTAAATCCTTCTAATGTAATTACTGTCAAAAGCCTTTGCACAGGTCTTACAAAAAAAGAATCATTAAAAAAGAATAATCAAAAACTCAAGACCTGTACTAAAAATACAGGCGCCACCAACGATTATTCAAATTTAAGCAATTTAGTCTTGTCATATGAATAATATATCTTCAAAATAATTTGACGTCAATACCAATCCTTGATGAACGCGCAGGGGTGAGGGGGCAAAAGCGCTGCGTGCCCGTCAATGGCTAGGGTGAGGGGGGGCACAGGCTCTGCGTGCCCACCGTTACAAAATATTCATATTTTCCTGCCGTAGCTTAAATACCCCCTCGCCTTGGAGATATTTCTAGCATGTAGGATGTGGTAAATCGCAGATTTACCGCATCAAAAAGATTACCAAAATATTTTTGTTGTGGTAAATAAAATTTACCACAACCTACGGGCTACGGGCTTAAATACCCCCTCCCCGCTGGGAGAGGGAGAATAATTAAAATGAATTCAGTAGCCTCACCCCAACCCGCTGTCTTGAAATCGGACGTTACGGGCTCCTGAACGTAGCCCTTCACAGTGGCACCGGGTTCAATTTCTATACGGCACGCAAAAGCTACGCTTTTGACTTACCTGCCTCCATTTCGACTTGACATTTAGTCAACTCGAAACGGAGTCCTTGGCGTGCCTGCACTATTCACTATTTACAGATTAATATCAACAAGAAAGACTAATGATTTCTTCGCGAAGCCATTTTGCACGAAATCAAAGATTTCGGCAAAAGAAGGCAAATCCGCTTTGCCCACCCTACAATTCTACGATTCTCTTCAGCTGTAGGCGAATAAAATGAGCCGTACAGATGAGGATACTCGAAGAGTAGAACCAGCGAGGATTTTCTATAAGAAAATCCGAGTCGTGAGGCGGATTTTATGCGGGGCTGACTGAAAGGAACGCCCCATGTGAACAAGGTTAATGGAGTAAAGAATTTTTAGAATAAAAATTCGACGCGGAATGCTAAACCTTGTGAACGCAAAAAATCCAAGACAATCCATAAATGAACTTCGCAAAAAACAAAAAAACTCCGGGACATGGATTCGAACCACGATTAGATGATCCAGAGTCACCTGTCCTGCCGTTAGACGATCCCGGAATGGTTACAAATATTATTTTATCACCTGAGAAAAATTGGTCAATAAATTTTTATATAAAAAGCAGACTCAATATAGAGTCTGCTTTTAAGTGCTAAACTTTTGCCTCATGCTTAACTGTTGATTTAAGATGAAGTTCCATAAGCTGCTCTTCTGACGCGTAAGTAGGCGCATTTGTCATAAGACATTTTGCGGCTGAATTTTTCGGGAAGGCAATAACTTCACGTATAGAAGTGTTGTTTGTCAAAAGCGCAACGAGCCTGTCTAAACCTATTGCAAGACCTGCATGCGGAGGAGTTCCGTACTGAAATGCCTGAATCATAAATCCAAACTTCTGTTGAACTTCTTCTTCGCTAAATCCGAGAGCCTCAAATACCTTTCTCTGGACTTCAGGTGAGTGGATTCTGACAGAACCGCCGCCTAGTTCAGTACCGTTATAGACTATGTCGTATGCAACAGAACGTACATTCATCGGTTCAGTTTTCATTTTGTCAACATCTTCAAGGTTAGGTGATGTGAACGGGTGGTGCATAGCCATTACCCTGTCAAATTCCTTGCTGTATTCAAACATCGGGAAATCAACAACCCATAAAAGCGCATGTTTTGTTTTGTCTATCGCGTTTAATTTTTCACCGAAGAAGAGTCTGAATCTGCCCATAACATCGTATGTAGTTTTCTTTTCATCCGCAACAAAGAACACAACATCACCCGGTTGAGCCTGTGCACGGTCTTTTAGAGCTTCAATTTGCTCTTCTGTCAAGAATTTAAGAATCGGAGATTTTACAGTGCCGTCTTCCATATATGTAATCCATGCAATCCCCTTAGCGCCAAAAGAAATTGCTGTAGCTCGCACATCATCCATTTCTTTTCTGGAATAACCAGCAATACCCGGAATTTTGATAGCTTTAGCAATTCCGCCTTTTTTAAGGGTTTCTTTAACCGGTTCAAAAGTTGATTCCATCATAATATCAGATATATCAAACAATTCCAGCCCAAAACGTGCATCCGGCTTATCAGAACCGAATCTGTCCATAGCTTCCTGCCAGCTTATTCTGACAAACGGAGGTTTAACTTCCACTCCGGCCGCTTTAAAGGCATCCACTATCAAACCTTCTGTCATTGTGATAACGTCGTCTTGAGTGGCAAAAGACATTTCCATATCCACCTGTGTGAATTCGGGCTGTCTGTCCGCTCTAAGGTCTTCATCACGGAAACATTTTGCTATTTGATAATATTTTTCAATACCGCCTACCATTAATAACTGTTTAAAAATTTGCGGTGATTGCGGCAGCGCATAGAACTTGCCTTCCTGAACACGGCTGGGGACAAGATAATCGCGTGCGCCTTCCGGAGTTGTATTTATAAGGATAGGTGTTTCAACCTCTGTAAATTCACAGTTGTTGAGATAATTTCTTATTGCGGTTACGATTTTGTGTCTTAACTTCAAGTTATTTGCCATTTGCGGACGGCGGATATCAAGATATCTGTATTTTAAACGGATATCCTCTTTTGTGTCATCAGATGACAGGTCAAAGGGAAGAAGTTTTGCTTCCGAAAAGATTTTAACCTCGGTCGGGTACATTTCTATTTCTCCGGTTGCAAGTTCAGGATTATAAGTTTCCGGAGGTCTTTTGGTAATTTTACCTTTAACCTGAATAACGTATTCGTCTTTAAGTTTAGAAAATACCTCGTGAACCTGCGGATTAATCTGAGGGTCTGCAACAACCTGAAAGAAACCTGATTTATCTCTTAATTCTATAAAAATAATACCGCCAAGGTCGCGTACTGCGCTGACCCATCCGGCAAGAGTAACTTCTTTGTCTATATCATTAATTGTTAAATCTTCATTATAGTGTGTTTTCATTGATGAAAGCGTGTGAGTATCTGTTGTCATTTTTATATTCCCTATCCTTTATGTTTTATTAGAACCTTGTTTTACTCTGCGGGCAAATATTCCGGCATCGAGTCAGCGAGAAACAATTAAAGAAGAAACCTTGTTCCAAGCAATGTGTAATTATTTTAAGGTGGATTGTATAAAATAAATTCCGTACTACAAATTTATAACAAACAAACCTGAGAATCAATTTTATTCCTGTTTTTTATTTACACCTGAAGAATTTACAAAGTATAAAAATAATACTTTATTACGAGCAACAATTGTACATTGGTGTATTTTAACTTGAGCAAAAGGAACGTAAACTATCTATAGATATCTTAGAGAGGAGTCTTATAATGCTTACGGAAAGGTATATAGACGGGCTTAATCAGCGCCATCAACTGGAATTTAATAATGTCAGCAAAGAGATACTTCCATGGCTGGAAGATGTTGCTGCAGAAAACAACTGTAAAATTGACCGAAAAGAATGGAAAAGCAAATACAACAGTTATGTAATTTATGACTATGAGCCTTTTTGTTCTGACGGCTTTGAAATTAATCTTGTTATATCTTCATTCAGCAGGGAACATCTCGACTTTTTAAAATACCTATATGACAATAAGCTGAATACTATAGAGTACCTGAACAATTGTGTGATTAGTTAGATAAATAAAAAGCAAAAAGTGATTTCTTTTTGCTTTTTATTTTTTATTTTTGTATTATAGCATCCTCTCTCAGCTGGATTGTAAACAGTGCTCCGCCCGGAATGGTAATTGATTTCCCTTTGTAAAACAGAGCAAGAACAGGCGATGTGACAAAATTAACCGCATACACAATTGTGCCTGTCAAAAAAGTAAACGGAGTGAGAATAATTTCTATACCGTTTTCATTTTTAGCAAGATTTTTTGTTTTGCGCCACATTTTTTTAAAGAATCTTGCACCAGGTTTAATAGATTTTGGAATGCTGCTCAGATACATTCTTTTGCCTTTTATGTTGTTCAAAAAAATACGTTTGTCATTTGCAACGCTTATTTTTGCATCAATTTCATATGTTTTTCCGTTGTAAACCATCTGATCAACATTTATCACTATTAACCCGCCGTTGCCTGTAAGCTGCGGCGGATGTGAGTCTGTAATTCTTCCTTTAAAAACTGTGCCGGCAGGGATTGTAATGTATGTTGAGGTTTCAGGGTAACGGTTAACAAAGCTTATTCCGGAACCCGCCGGTGTGCTGCTTGAAATTGTCTGCTGTAATCTTACGTGAAATTTTTTACCCTTTGGTATTACAAAAGTTGCCTTTGCCTTGTTATTATAAATATTCTTTACTGTATTCACTTTTGACGGTGTTGTTTTCACAGGAGTAAGCGTAGATTTTGCAGGCTGCGTCTGTGGAGATTTTTGCTGATTAGAAGTCTTTGCGGATGTCGAAGAGACTTCCGGCTTTTTTTCTGTAGTATTTTTGGGGGCAATCTGTGCAGGAGTTGTTGACGGAGAAAAAACATCCACCCCGTCAGGCGGAAGAACAGTGTCAAATTCCGGCGGCAAATTAGGAAGATCCGGCAATTTTTCTTCAGCTTTTACAATTGCTGACATTTGCAGACAAATAAAACTTATTAATAAAAAATGTGTAAAAAACTTCTTCATTTTATAATTTTAAACCCGCAAAAATCTATTCGAATCCTTAATTAATAGTATATTTTTAATAATTTATATATATTTATACAGTAGTGACAAAAATTTTGTTTATGTTTTACTATAGATATGCCAATTAATAATATTACTGCACTACATTCGGCATGTCTGGGATTATCATATAACAAAACTAAAATATCTAAAAAAAATGAGCTACACTCAGAAACAACGCCGTCCATAAAGAACAACTTTGCCTTGTATGATATGAACAGAGCAATGCTCAACCGTTCGTTAATTTCATTTAAAGGGTATTACGGCGACCCACAGCCATTAAAAAAACTTTTCTGGATTTCTACAGGAAGAAACGATGTTTATGAAGATAACTGGACAAAAGATCACCTTTATCAGGTAGGCACGAAAAAATGGATAAATGCCCATCCCGCCGAACTTTTAAAACACACTCCGGAGCAAACAATACAATCGTTATGTACAATAATAAAACCTGATAACCAATACCCGGGTATTCCTCCTTATATACCTTCGCCAAACTTTGGGGACAAATGGGGCAGACGGGCAAATTATATAGAAATTAACCCGCGTGTGCTGGCTAAATACGATAACAACAGCAACAGACTGACTGACGGTCTGTTAAACTCCATGAAATTAATAAGAGCTATACCTACTTCACCTAATTCATTTGCAAACTGTATTGTACTTTCACAGCTTTATCCGAGTTTAAACGGTGATGGTTATGATGATGCCGGCTCTTTATACTGCGCAAACCTGCATACAGGGATAAGCCAGACTCTTACCGCAGACGGACTTTATGCAAAAATGGGAGCTGATGAACAGGTAAAAGCCTTTAATGACATGGCTCACCTTTTGGGATTCAAAACAGGTTTCAGAATACCGCTTTCAGCCGGACAACTCAGAGTGCAGGGTCGTGAATTCAACTGGTATGATCATGAAAAAGCGTTTATTGATGCCTGTGTATGGGGCATAGAACTCGGGTTTGATGCAATATACTTTGACAGTGCTAAACACATAACCGACAGAAACGGATATAGCGGTATAGGTGATTTGCCTAATAAAAACCAGATGGGCTACATTCTCTACAAAATCAGAGAACAAACCGGCAGGCATGATTTAGCGTTTATCGGGGAAAAGTGCGATAACAGATATGATTACAAAGAAATGGGTTTTACTGCCGGAACCGACTGGGGAAAAGCTGATGATTTCAACAGCGTAAAATGGGAATCACAGCAGCAAAGCTGGTCAGGAGAATACGCGGGAGGCCCTGAAGTATCCAATGACAACGATGATGGCGGGATATTTTATCCGCAGAGATTAAACAGAATCAACTCATGCCTGTTCGGTTACAGGAATATCGGTGAAAAACTTCCGTCATTTATGCAAATGCACGATATATTTCCGCTTTCTCCTTATTCAAATACGCATGAAGTTATGATGCACGCAAAACAAATGTGCGGTTCTGACGCCTGGACAAAATGTGAACGACACTACGACGGCGCCTTTAACACCAGTCCTGCTGCAACAGATTACAGAAACAATGTTTATCATATATTTGAAAATGTAATAAAAACTTACGGATAATATGTATTTTACACGTAATTATTCGATAAAACTTTAGTCGATAATCCGACTAAATAACCCGTAAAAATGATAGAATTGCAGCGGGTCAATAATTGTGAGCTTTTCAATAAATTTTACATATTCTTTCTCCATTTTAATGAGAGACTCTTTTTTTGATTGCGCAGCTGAAAATTTTTCAAGATAAATTGTATAAGAATCATTTTTTGTCTTTAATGCACCAATAAAGTATACAGGTGTTTCCATAAGCTGAGCCATCTTGAAGGTTCCTACGGGAAATTCTACATCTTTACCGAAAAATTTGCTGGTAAAAGTAATGTTTGCGCTTCCGCTGGAAAGCCTGTCGCCGGCCATAAATGCTATTTCACCGTTATCAAGTTTTTGTTTTAGCTCAATTGATGTATCTATATCTATTTCTTCAACAGGGAAAAAAGAGACTGTATTATGCATTTTTACTTTCCCTTTTTCATAGACTTTTTTTAAAAAAGAATTAAATACCTTACACTGCTGCTTGCTCAACATTACATTGACATCGGAGCGTTTAAGAGGGTCTTTGTTTTTAAAGAACATTCTGAGCACATTTATATTGCCGTTGTGTGAACATATAAAAAATATCCCTTTTCTTGCTTTTATGTCTTCATAAAATATATTTTTATCATTTTCTGAATTAAATAATATTTTGTTAACATCATAATCGCCGGAAAAAATTTCCATGTTATCAACAAGGGTAAGCGAATAATTAAAGACATTTTTGAAACTGTTTATAAAATCAGGGGCAGGTGAGCTTTGGTTATTTTTTTTGCAATAGTCAAATATAACAGAAAGATTTGTTTTAGAATACTCTCTCAGGGATTTTGAAGACAGGAATGTAACCAGTGCAACCCAGAAAGTTAAAAAATTGACTGCTTTTTTTCCGAAAATTTTGTAAACGTAAAACATAAACATCAGTCTTTTTTGACCTGCAGCACGTTCTTTTATCTGAAACCACTTTTTATTTTCGGACATAATAAGGCTTTCTCTAAGCTTTTACACACTCAAGCAGCGTGTAATCGTATTTTCCGATATTGTAGTATGTTTTACTTACTTTAAGGTTTGAATTTTCAATAATTTCTTTCATATCGGCTTCGTTATACATTTTGCTGCAGCCGTTTGCCATACAGGTAAAATATAAAGATATATGAGACAGTGCATAAGCTGCCCCGGAAAAAATCTGGTTGTCTATAAACGGCTCGAGTATAAAAACTTTTGTGTTTTCATTAATTTTTTCGCTGACTTTATTTAATATTTTCAAAATTTGTGCTTCTGAAAAACAGTCTAAAAACTGGCTCATTAAAACTATTGCGCCATTATCTTTGCTGCCTGACATATCGGGCAGCGTATTGGTTTTATCCAGTACATTAAGAGCATGAAATTTGAGTCTGCTAAAGTCTGTTTTTTCTTCTTCAAATTTGTTTTTTGCGATTTTTATATTTGCCGGCAAATCAATCATATTTACAACGCAATCCTTGTCAAAAGCAAGGCATGCGCGTTCAAATTTGCCTGTATTGGCGCCTATATCAAAGACTTTTTGCGGCTTTGACATAAACATAATTTTTAAGACTTCTCCAAAACAGTCATCCGAGTAGTAATGGTCAAACTCATACCAGCTTTTTAGCATTTGTTTCGGGAGTTGCGGCAATATCTCATATATAGTAGGGGAATTTATATGATGTTTTTGTAATCCCGACGGGCTATTTGTTTCAAACGATTCTTTTAATTCATGCGCTCCGAGATAACAAACATCTTTTATAAAATTGAAGTTAGCTTTTGTCATCGCATCATACAAAAATGCTTCGCCAAGCGGAGTTGCAGCATACAAGCCGTTTTGGTCTTTTTGAACAATTCCCGCGCATAAAGCTGCATCAAAAAGGGTAAATACTGTGTATTTCGGGAGATTACAAACTTCCATAACCTGTTCGCGGGTCATAGGAGCGTCGCTGATTTTTTGAAGTATATTAAAATCTATTAATGCAGCAAGCGCCTGAAAAGTCAGCGGGGCAAATGCTAATTTTTGTGCCTCTGTTAAAACTTCTACTTTTGAGGTTTTGTTTTTTCTTTCCCTGCGGTAGGTATCTTGCGTTGCTTGCATTGCTTTTTGCTCCTTAATTGAATAGAATTATACCATGGAAATTTATTTCATTAAAATTGACGAATTCGTAAAAAATGTAGAACAATCTTCACTGGAATTCTTTCTTGATGAAAAAATTTTTGCATCTGACAAACGCAGGCTGGAGTATTGTCTTGGTCGGTTCTTGTTAAAATATGTTTTAAAAACGCGTTATTTCATAGATAATCCAAAGATTCTGATAAAAAACAACAAACCCTTTGTTGACGTGAACAATATATTTTTTAGTCTCAGCCATTCAAAAAATTATGTTATGGCTGTTTTTGACAAAAACAACACCGGTATAGATATTGAGTTTATGAAACCAAGAGATTTTGAAAAACTATTTGCGCATTACAATCTTTTCCCCGAAAAAAAAGACAAAAAGACATTTTATCAGCTGTGGACAAAATATGAGGCGCAGATAAAGTTACAGGAAAACGCAGTATCAAACTTCAGTGCAATATTTAGTAAAGACTACTGTCTTAGCGTTTGTTCTCCGGTTGGTTTTGATATAAGCAAGACGCTTAAAATATACGAGCTTAAAAGTCCTACCCAGAGAATGAACCCAAGCGAACTTATCAATTTAAAACTTGTTATAGAGAGCAAAAAGAATGAAAACACACTAGTAGCACACGAAATTAGCACAGCAGAACCAGAGTTTGAACTGCTTGAACCGTTGAACCTGAAAATAGAATAATCCATTGTAAAACCTATTATCAAAAACAAAGCGAGAATATGAAACAGGTTCAGTCCTGTGCCTGTTATGCCGATTATGCCTATAGCAAACACTGCACCTAAAAACGGAGGCAGTACAATTTTTAATGCATTTAACGGCTTGTAAATTAAAACAAGTATCGCATATAAAAACACAATAGCCGGAATAAACAGAGCCATACAGATTTTTCTGCAATTGCCTACTTTTTTTGATATGTCATTTTTAAGGTTGACAACACTTAAATCAGCTTTTGTTGTTTTGTCAAGACTTGCCAGTGATTGTGATATTACATTTGTATCAGCGTTTACAATCATTACAGAGGTTTTTTCATTATATAAAAAGTCTTTAAGCACAGGCATGCCTGCATTGTCAGGGGTTAAAAAGCCATTTGGCTCTTTGATTTTTAAAAGGTTATTTATGCTTTCAGGCTGCAAAAAAGGTGCGGCATATGACTTCAGCGATGCATTATACAGTTGTTTTATCAGGTTGTAATTTTCTTTTTGGCGTTTAATTGAAGGAACAAAACGGCTTAGAGAATAATATTCAATATTATTGTCTAAACATTCGATGATTTTTTCTTCTTTTTCAAGAAGTTTTTGTATATCAACAGCGTTAACTATTATAAAATTGATATTAAAATCTTTGTGTGTAAGCTCTGCATAAAGTTTTTCAGATTCAGCAAGTGATTTTGGCGGAATATACATATCTTTTATGTCGTCGTTAAATTTTATATTAAAAAATCCAGACAACGCAATCAGCATCATTAACCCAATTACCCAACGGCGATATTTTTTCTCGGGTAAAGGCAGTTTGATATTTTTCATTTCAGGTAATTCAATTTTTTTACACAAAAGCGGATAAAACAGCACTACAGTGAGATATACCGTAACAAGTCCTGTTATTGTATAGACGGAAATTTGTTTTAAAAGTTCTATGTTAGACAAAAGCAATACCAAAAAAGCGCAAACAGTTGTTAACAAACTCTGGGTAAGGCTCGGAAGTATAGTACTTAGTTGTTTGTTATGTGCAAAGTAATGCAGGCAATAATCCACACATATTCCGATTAAGGTGGAGGCAAATACAAATGTAAGAATGTGTATGGAATCAAAAAAAACAGATACCGCTAAATAACCTGTATACATAGCAAGTGAGAGACTTGAGGCTATAGGAATAAGAATTTTAAACGAATTAAAATAAAATTTGCAAAGCAAAATAATGAACAATGAAGAAAGAATACATATTAAGTTTGTTTCGGTCATTGATTTTGAGCTTGCGTTGTATGTATGTACGGGTGCACCGCTCAGATAAATTTTTATCTCCGGATTTTCAAGGCATATTGAATCCTTTAGATCTATAAGATTTTTCATCTGGTGATTAAGGAGTGTGGGAGACAGAGCAAGTTCTTTTTTTATATTAAATTGCAGGATTTTGTAGTATTTATTGTCCTTTTCGGTTTCCTGTGAGTTTCTTTCGTTTCCTAAAGATAATAAATAATCTGTAAACAGCAGGAAGGGATCCCGGTCAAGCGGCAGCATATTAAGCCCTAACGGATTATACAGCCGTTCATATGATTGTTGCTTTATTGTTTCATACTGCTTTGCTTTTATAAGTTTTGCGCTGTTTGAAGAAAGAAGTCCGTTATGATACTTTTTATAAGTATTTATCATTTCTGAAACGTTTGTATTGTCGGCGCTAAATAAATTTTTATCAATTTTTTCATCAAAGGTTTCAAATGCAGACTCAACAGACTCATAGTCAGGGCCTTCAAATATAACATTCAGCCTGTTAGACTGTCGTTTACTCAGTTCAACAAGTATAGAATCATTGTGATTGTTTGTTAAAACAGCTTTAAGTATGTTGGTTTCCAGCGTTTTTTTATTGAAAAAAACAAATATACTTAAGCCAGTAAGCAGCATTATTAAAAAAATTCTTGTTATGTTTATAGTTTGTTTTTTCATTATTTTGCCTAAAAATTTTTAATACTATGATTATACAATGAAATATAATTACGCTGGACGTTAAAGTTTAAATGGTTTATACTTAACTATGAATAAAATTAATAAAGGTTAACCAATGTCTGACGAAAGATACAGACCACACCATATATCAAATGCAAATGAGGCAAGGCAAAAGGCCTCACAGCTGCAATTTTTTTATGACAAAGATAAACTGCAGCAAGAAAACAGATACCGTGTAAAAGGACAGGCCTTTCCAAAAACTATTAACGGAATTAACTGGGGAGCGTTTTTTCTTACACCAATTTGGGGGTTATGCAATAACACTCCTATAGCAGCTGTGTGGTTTATCCTTATACTTGTACCAACAATCGGTCCAGTGATGGGTTTTGTGTTCTCTGTTTATTGTGCATCAAAGGGTAACGAATGGGCATGGGAAAACAACACCTGGAAAAGTGTTGAAGAAATGCATTATGTACAGAGAAAATGGGCACTCTGGGGTATAGCTTTTCAAATTGTGTCATTTGTTGTGATATTCACTTTGTTTATGCATCATATTAATTCCCTGCAGCGTGCCGTCGGGTTATAAATCGCTTAATATGTTCGGATGATAATACATTTTTCAGATTATGGTATTATATTGGCGATTTATGAAAAAGGAGATTTTATATGGAATTGATTATTTTGGCTGTAGTTATTGTACTGCCTGCGTTATGGTTATACAGTCTTTATGTGGGCGTTATAAAAAATAAGAATGCTGTAAGAGAGGCATTGTCAGGTATAGATGTACAATTAAAAAAAAGACACGACCTTGTACCTAACATATTGACTATTGCAAAAAAATTCATGGAACATGAAAACGAAATATTTACTAAAGTAACAGAATTGAGAACTCAAGCTATGAATGCACCATCCGGTTCAAAAGCAAAATTTGCCGCTGAAGGGTTACTCGATAACATGATGAGCCAGCTGCTGGTTTCTGTAGAAAACTATCCTCAATTAAAGTCTGATGCAACAATGACACAGGCAATGCAGACATATAACGAGGTTGAAGAACATATTTCCGCTGCAAGAAGATTCTATAACTCGGCTTTAACCCAGCTAAGAAACTCTGTGATGATTTTTCCCGGCTCTTTATTTGCAGGTATGGCAGCTGAAGAAATGCAATACAGCTATTTTGAAGCAGCCGAAACAGACAAAGCAGCCGTTGATGCATCTGCATATTTATAATCAGACATCAAAGTAAATAAATAAAATAAAAAAACCGCAAGACAAACTTGCGGTTTTTCGTTAAATTCGGGTTGCATCATCTTTTTTTATTTTTTTTATTTTTTATTACTTTTATTTTATTTTATTTATTTTTTTTTTTTTTTTTTTTTTTTTTTTATATATTTTAATTTTTTTTTTTTTTTTTTTTTTTTTTTTTTTTTTTTCTTTTTTTTTCTTTTTTTAATTTTTTATTTTTTTTTTTTTTATTTTTTGTTTATTTTGGATTTTAATAATTATTTTTTTTCTCTTTTATTCTTTTTTTTTCTATTTTATTCTTTTTTTTTCTATTTTTTTCTTATTTTTATTTTTTATAAATAAAATTTTTATTGTTTTTATTGCATTTTCTTTTTTTATCTATTTTTTTCTAATTTATTCTAATTTATTCTTTTTTCTATTTAGTAAAAAAATATTTGTTTATCATAATTTGATTAGAATTAGAAATCTATCAAATCTAAATTAGTACGACTCACAGAAGTTTTTTTGGATTTCCTTTCTTGTTGCAAATTGAATAATTTATACAGAGTTAAGATATAATTCTGTTTTCCCTATACAAAAA
>CALUQS010000090.1 GCA_944322975.1 Candidatus Gastranaerophilales bacterium | reverse complement strand
TAAACGAGAAAACAAATCAAGATATTAAATAAGATGAGACTTTCACACTAACACTATCCTACCTAACTTCCTAACCTTCCCTTCCTATTAAAAGTATTGCTCTAATGATAAATTAGAGCTTTTTTTTGTGAAATTTTATGCGCCCTCATGAAAACTATAAAAATTGTATCAACTTTGTAATATTTTGTATTTATCTGGCAAAAATATTTATTCATTATATTTAAATTTATATCTGAATAAATTGAGAGGGTTATTATGATTGAAAAAATTAACGTTAATTTATATACAAAAAACAATTTTAATAAATATACACAAAAAAATAATAAAGAAACCGTTCAAACTTCTTTTCAAAAACAGCCAACAAAAATGCCTGTGGTATCATCAAATTTATTGCATACTTATTTTGTAAGCTTTTCTGCTGCACCAAAAGAAGCTATTGACAAAGAAGCCGTAATTTTAAACAGTCTCAATGATCCGGCGCAGGAGCTTTTAAATAACGCTCAAAAAATAGCACAACAATACAATCATTCACAAATTGACAGGCTGCATATTCTAAAAGCAGGTTTAGAACAAATTAAAGGCTTTATTGATGCGCTTGATTCAGGTGACGTAAACTATGCCGATGAATCTTCTCATGACGCTTATATCTTCTTTGAAGACGATTTGGACAACAATGTTTTTAAAAAGAAAGAAAAAAGAGATATTATAAAACCAATAATAGAAGAGGAATTAAAAATACTTGATACAAAACTGCAGCAGCTGCCAAAAACAGAATATAATGTTAACATATCCAAATTACCTATTTCAAAACAGTTTTTAAATGACGTTTACAGCATATATATGCAGGATAATAGTGTGGAAGACGATGACGGAATTCCGGAAGGCGACGGTCTTGTTCATGAAAATACGCTTTTTACAGCAGCAATGATGCCAAACAGCGACAAGCTGAAAAGAGAGGTTACGCTGCCTTTCAGAAATGCGCTAAAAGATGCGGTTTATATAGATAAAAAACCGCTTGAGCAGCGTCCGCATATAAAGTTTTATGACGATAAAGCCAGAAATATCTGGAAAAATCTTGCAATAGGTACAAACATGGCTATTTTGCATGATAAAAATAACTATCCGTCTCATCTTATAAACAGTTTTTTACATCTGTTTAACGACAGCCAAAACGGTTTCGGCAAGCTGACTAAAAACAATACCAAAATCCTGAATCTGAATAACGAAGGCTTTATAGACGACTCATATCTTGCTAACAAACTAAAAATTTTTGGCAAAGATAAAGAAAATAACTATATAGTTGTTATGGACATTATGGAAAAAACATTAAATACCATTGCAATTCATGAATACAATGTTGAAATATTTTCAAATGCGCCTAAAAACGTAAAATTTGTTATGGTTGCCGATAAAGATAAGTACTACTCAAAATCTTCAGATAAAAATTTACAAGGCTTTTTTAATGATTTTGGCGAAGTTACAATGCCTTTAATGAATATGGAACACGCCAAAAAAGCATTTAAGGAAGTTCCTGAGCTTACCTCAAAAATTAAAAAGAATTTTTCAAAACCGGCACTGGAAAAATGTGTAGAAGCGGCAAACCAGCTTTCCGGAAACTATCCTGAAAAGGCTCAAAAAGTTCTGGAGCTAGTTTCTTCTTATTATGTTGATAAACAAAATATCGGCTTGAGCGATGTACAAAATTATATAAAAGAAGCCAAAGAAGTCTTTAAACCTGTAGAAAATGATAATGCTGTAAAAATAGTTTTCGATACAGGAGTAAAACTAAAAGATATGGTCGGCGCACCTGCTACCAAAAAAGAAGCAAACTCAATTGTTGACAGAATAAAAGATAAATCAATAGGAACCAAAGGTTTTGTTATATATTCACAGGACGGTTCTGTAGGAGCCGGCAGAAAGTACACTGCTCAGGCAATAGCCGGTGAGGCAAAGATTCCTTATATAGAAATTAATGCTGTCGATTTTGGAACAAAAGACGTAGACCTTTTTGGCGGAGGCAACTTAAGCCCTGAAGCGTCTATGAAAAAACTTTTTAATATGGTTAAAACTCAGGCAGAAACAAACCCTAAAAAAGCTGCAATACTTTATATAGAAAACTTTGAATATTTTTCATTCGGAGAAAACCTTTCAGAATACCACGAAAAAGCCATGTCCCAGCTTATTCGCGAGATGAATAAAGCTCAGGAACAGGGTATGAATATAGTTGTAATGGGTTCTATGAACGACCCTAAGTTTATAGGCGATGCAACTTCAAAATCTTTTAAATTTATTGACCAGATTGAGGTTGAATCCCCGGCTCAAAACAAAGAAGCAAGAAACGAAATTGTAAATTACTATATAAGAAAAAAGGGTATTAAACTGGTAGGCGATGCTGAAGAACAAAAGCAAATAAAAGACCACATAAATATGCTTTCTGAAAGGTGCTCTTATATAGAAATTCTTACCCTGCTTGATAAAGCTAAAAATGTAGCCAAGGAACGCAAACATAAATCCATAGACAAAGCAGACTTTACAGAAGCTTATTTGCAATTGACAACAGGACGTCCGGCAAGCGCACAAGAACCTATGCATCGAAAACAGCTTGTCACAGCCCATGAATGCGGTCACGCCACAAACGGTATTGTAATGGAAGAGCTTGCTCAAAAAGAAAACCGTCCCGACCATGCCGGAAATTACGTTAACTTTATAACCTTAGATCCCAGAGGTTCGTTTGGGGGCGCAGTATATTTTAGTGATGAATTAAATCCGGAATGGTCATTTGAAAAAATCTTCAGCGATCTTGTCACAGATTTTGGAGGTAACTCCTGCGAAAAACATTTCTTCGGTCAAGACGGCAGCGGGGGAATTAGCATTGACATGCAAAATGCCACACATACTGCTACTATGGCCGCCGGTCTTATGGGACAGGGCAAGCATTTCGGTAAAAAATCATTGAACGGTATGTGGGTTATTTCCGAAAAAGATAAAGATAATCTTAACAAAGATATTGATGTTATGCTGACAAATTCCCGGCTTATTTCGGACGCAATAACACAGGTATATGAAGATTTTAACAAAGAGTTCGTTAAAAAGTATGCGTCTAAAGTAGGAACAGGCGACTGTATTATTCAAAGAGATGAATTTGTAAAAATGCTCCAAGATTGGAGAGCAAAACAACCGCCTGAAAAACAAAAAGAATTTGAACAGCTTGATAACACTATTCTTGAAGTTATTGCAGCAACAAAACGCGGTGTAAAATGCAGAAAAAAGGGTGAATAAATTTTTACATAATTTGCCCCTGAAATAGTTGTAAAAACTTTATATTCGTATGATAATTATGGCAAGAATGGATAAAATGTTTTAGGCAAAACAAAGGAGAAAATTATGCCAACAACTATTGAAGACGTAAAAGCAAGACAAATTCTTGACTCAAGAGGAAACCCGACTGTAGAAGTCGATGTAACATTATCATGCGGCGTTGTAGGCCGTGCTGCTGTTCCTTCAGGTGCTTCAACCGGTATTTTTGAAGCTCTTGAAATGAGAGATGGCGACAAATCTATCTATTGCGGAAAAAGCGTTCTTAAAGCAGTAGATAATGTAAATAACATTATCGCTCCCGAACTTATCGGCGAAAACGCTGCTGACCAGCAAAATATTGATAAATTAATGCTTGAACTTGACGGTACTGAAAATAAATCTAAATTAGGTGCAAACGCTATTTTAGGCGTTTCTTTAGCTTGTGCTAAAGCATCTGCTCTTGCATTTGAAATGCCTTTATACAGATACTTAGGCGGTATCAATGCATCAACACTGCCTGTACCTATGATGAACGTATTAAACGGCGGTGCTCACGCTGACAACAACGTTGACTTCCAGGAATTTATGATTACTCCTGTTGGCGCATCTTCTTTCACAGAAGCTATCAGAATGGGTGCTGAAGTATTCCATAACCTTAAAACGGTTCTTAAAAACAAAGGCATGGTTACTTCCGTAGGCGACGAAGGCGGATTTGCTCCTAACCTTTCTTCTAACGAAGAAGCTTTACAGGTTATTATTGAAGCTATTGAAAAAGCAGGCTACACAACTGATCAGGTTAAAATTTGCTTAGACGTTGCATCTTCTGAATTCTATGAAGACGGAAAATACAACCTCGCCGGCGAAGGCAAAGTTCTTTCCCGCGAAGAAATGGTTGATTTCCTCGCTAACTGGGTTGACAAATATCCTATCATCTCTATTGAAGACGGTATGGCTGAAGAAGATTGGGAAGGCTGGAAAATGCTTACTGACAGAATCGGCTCTCACTGTCAATTAGTTGGTGACGACCTGTTCGTTACAAATACTAAGAGATTGTCTAAAGGTATTGAAACAGGCACTGCTAACTCTATCCTTATCAAAGTTAACCAGATAGGTACTTTGACAGAAACTTTGAACGCTATGAATATGGCATTCAAAGCAGGTTATACAGCAATTGCATCTCACAGATCAGGCGAAACAGAAGACACCTTCATTGCTGACCTGGCTGTTGCTACTAACTGCGGTCAAATCAAAACAGGTTCTGCATCAAGAACTGACAGAATCTGCAAATACAACCAGTTAATCAGAATAGAAGAAGAACTCGGTTCTGCTGCTAAATATATGGGATTAAAAGCCTTCAACGGACAATCCTGCAAAAAAGCAGCTTGTTGCAATGCATAATTAATCTGATTGATTATAAACAATTGAGCAGGGCTTGATTATTCAAGTCCTGCTTTTTTATGCAGTGCTTGATAAAACCTCTTATATTAAGAAACATTAAGCAAAAATTTAAGAAAAAGGCAATTATTTTATTAATAAATACTTTATATATATACAAGAGATAAATAAACCGAGTGAATAAAATTTTTCAACATAACATACATACTGACCTACCACACTAACCTACACACTTACACTTACTTACACACGAGGAATCA
>CALUQS010000089.1 GCA_944322975.1 Candidatus Gastranaerophilales bacterium | reverse complement strand
TCTTGTTCCAAGAACCCTTCCGGCTCTGCCGATTGCAGGATTGCACACTAAAATTGTTTCTACCTGTTCGAGTATATGCGACACAACTTTTTTAGCGGCTTCTTCATTGTTTGCACAAATGTACTCTTTGATTGAATGTAAATCTTTCAGTGAACTCTCTGAAAATCTTATCTCCACTACTCAATGCCCCATTCTATTTTGACATCATCAATTGATACATGTTTGCCGTTATCAATATCTTCAATGCCCTTTTGAATTGCACTAATCTGCCATGATTCAATTTCAAGATATTTTTCAATGGCTTCGATAGCTAAAAAAGCCTTTGACCTGCCCGTAGCTTTAGCAAGTTCTTCTAATTTCTCTTTTGTGCCTTTAGGTATTCTTAATGAAAATTGTTCTGACGACATATTTTCTCCCTTGTATTACTTTGTATTACATTATAATACACATGACATAGCTTCTCAAGAGTTTAAATATATCTGATTTAAAATAAAACTATAGAAACTGTGCATTTATATACCCTTAGTGCAGCAATCTTTGATTGCACTGGCGGATTTGCTGCATTTTTCATCCGTCTTTTTTAATGCTTATATCGCGGTGAGTAATTTTTCTTTAGAACTTAAAAACACATTGTCACTTTTAATTGTCAGTAACATGATTGCTATATAGATATTTCCTATAGTCAACTGACCCTGATATAATTGATTAAGACGAGCCATACATGTCAGGCTGTCTCAGGATACAAGCGAGGGCACTCCCGGACATTTACATTTCCTGTAAATCAATAATCCAGCGGGAGAACACTCTGTCATTGGAATATGGAGAATTTTCCTTATAATACGGGTTAACACATTCTTCAATATGTCGGTCTATAACTTTAAACCTTGTTCCGGCAGGATAAACAGCTTCGTTTTCACCGTATTTGCCCCAGCCCAAATCAGCGGCTTTAGATACTTTGCCTTTCGGGTGTATTACCAGTTTTACTGTCATATCCTGATTGTTGTCATGAAAATAGGTTTCGGCGCATCCTTTGTTTTTGGAACAACTTTGTATTCTGGGCGCTATATATTCCCCGCCGGCTTTAAAGTATTCATCAACAAAAGCATCTACGCTTTCTATTTTGGAATTATAGTCAACACTGCCGTCAGGTTTAAGTTTGTAGTTTCCTTTGCAGATAGACATCCACCGGTATAAAGGGGCAACCTCATAATCTTTGCTGCTGTATTGATTAGTGCTTGCGTCGTAGCGGTTAAATCCCTTTTTGAGCAATATATCTTCTATCTGTTGATATGCTGAAGTATTGCTCACATCGTCAGTATGAGCCTGAGTCCAGTTGTCTGTATAATATTTTAATTTGCTGAGAGCTTCTTCTTTTGACAATCCTTCAAAAACCCCGGGCTGCCATTGAATGAGTCTTTTCATTTCTTCATCTGTCAATCCTTCGGGTGTCGGTATAGTGTCATCATATTTGAGCTTTTCTCTGACTCTTTCAACGGGTGATGCTTTGGGCATTTTTGACTTTCTGATATCAACAAGCCTTGTCAAATAATCGCCAAAGGTTTCTCCGTTTTTACGCTCAATAGATTGTTCCAGAGTTTCTATATCATTTATTATATCTTTACGTCTTCGGGCTGCATTTGAGAGATTAAACTCATGTGAAGCTCTTTCAAACTTATTTATATATTCAAATCTTGTAGATTTTGTACTTTCTTTTATTTTGTCAAATAATGTTTTTATGTCAGATTCTTTTAAACCCTGTTTTTCTGCATCTTTTAGCGTGTCAATTATTCCTTGCAGAAATTCATCCGCAGTATATTTTTTGTATAATTTAGCGAAATCACTATCAACATTAACTGTTCCGCCGGTGCTAAACTTTTGGAAAAAAGAATCCGAGATATTTTCAACTTTTTTCTGATAAGCTTTTTCTGCTGCAAGTTGAGCTGCTTTTTGCGCTTCTGCCTCTTTTTGTGCTTTGAGTTTGACTTCTTGTTCTGCTTTTAATTTTGCTTTTTCTTCAAGCCCGCGTTGTGCATTTTCTTCAAATGCTTTTTGAGCTGCGATTTTTGCCTCTTCTTCTCTTTTTAATTGTTCAGCTCCGGCTTTTTGCGCAATTTCTGCAGATTTTTTTCTTGCTTCCTCTTGAAGTCTTTTTGCAATTTTTATATCAAGTTTCTTTTTGACAATAAGCGTTCCCGCAAGTAAAACTAAGCCGCCCCCGACTGTAGCGGCAATTTTACCCCATTTTTCAACAAATCCTGTTTTTTGCTTTTGTTTGTTAGCGTGAGAAGAAATTTTTAAAGAATCTTGCACAGGCCCGGTTTGAAATTGCAGATAATTTTTATTTTTTACCGTGGTGTTATTTTTTTTATCTGTGCGGTTTGTGCCTGATAAATTAAGCTGTGTTGAAAAATTCATAAAATTCCTTACCTTACTTACTTCTAAATAAAAAATAAAAGCGAGTAAAATTTGCTTGAAAATATCAGTTTGTTACAAATAATTAATGTATTACACATTTTTGTCTTCGAATTATGTAACATATACAGGGATATACAGGGATATACAGGAGTCAGTTGACTATATGAAATCTTATGTAGTACTTATCCTGTTTACTCATTCAGACTTATACAAAGTTTTGTAAACAAAAATATTTATACAGGAAATTTCCTTTTTCTAAAATACTTTATGTATATAAGGAAAGGAAGAAGATTATGTCTTTATCTGTTGGAGGAAGTTACAACATCTCATCAACAAATTATGTAAATGGTTTTAATGCCGGAAAAATTCAACGGATAACCATTAGCAGTGATGATATAAAAAAATACGGTATAGACATTGATGACTTTAATAAAGTTGATAAAGACCAGGATGGTTTAATCAGCGCATCAGAATTTTTATCTTCCGGTATTAGCATTTCGTCTATTTATAATGCATTTAAACAGGAGGCAACAAAAATAGACGGGGCTTATGTTGATTCAACAAACAACATTGCCCGAAATAATAACAATGAGCAAAACGGTTTCGCTAACCCTATACAGCAGCAAAAACCTTCGCTTACTCATCCGTCTGTTGCTAATCATCCGTTTCTTGCACACAATTTAGATTTTAGTGCGTAAACAGTTAAAAAAGCTGAATATGTATACTATTTTGCAGCAATGTCAGGTCTGAGTTTTTTGGCTTCGTTTAAATATACATGTTTTATTTCGTTTTGTGATTTTGTGGTGTTAATAACAACAAGAACTCTGATGCATTTTTTCAGGCTGCCTTCAATTTCAAGCTCATTCATACACATCAAAGGCACAAAATCCACATCAAAATGCTGCCTTAAAAATTTTGCTGGATAAGCGCTTTTTAAATCTTTTGTCATAGTAAAAATAATATGCGAAATATCCTCAGAAATTATATTATTTAACCCGACTATTTTTTCAAAAAGCTCAATCGTGGCTTTTTCAATTTGTTCAGGCGTATCATCTTCTACGGTTATCGCTCCTCTAATCCCTCTTGATGTTAATGTCATTGTTATACACCTGCTTTCATGCCTGCTTTTATTTTAGCCCCGTTTGTCCACGAAAAAGCCTCCATTTTAGCTTTACCCTCGGGTTTAAGCTCCTGAATCAGCAAAGTTCCCTGCCCGGCTTTAACAGCGATTCCGTTTTTGTTTATTTCAGAAATCATTCCGTATTGCGCGTTTTGGGATTCGTTTTCAATAACGGTTGTTTTTAATATTTTAACATTTTTTCCGTCAATCGTTGTACAGGCAACAGGCCATGTGGTCATTGAACGAACCTGATTATGCAGCTGTTGTGCTGTTTTTGACCAATCAATAACAGCGTCTTCTTTTTTAAATTTTTTTGCAATAGTTACTCCGGTTTCGTCCTGTTTTTGCGGGGTTAACAGTTTATTATAGAGCTGTTTTAGTGTCGGATACATAATAAACGGCGCCTTGTCGCTAATTATTTGCATAAGAACCGCATCCGTCATATCAGGTGTTATTTTAATTTTTTCCTGAATACAGATATCACCTGCGTCAAGTGCAAGAACTGTGAGCATAGTTGTAATACCGGTTTCTTCACACCCGTCATAAATTGCCCGCTGGATTGGATTTGCGCCCCTGTATTGCGGCAGCAGAGAGGCGTGTAAATTAACTGTAGAAATTTTTGGAATATCCAGAATTTCCTGTGTTAAAAGCTGACCGAACGCAAATGTAATAAAAAAGTCAGGCGCCAAATCTTTGAGTTTTTGTTTCAAAATTTCGTCATTTTTTAGAGAATCTGTTTGAAAAACCTCGATATTATGGGCAAGGGCAAACTCTTTTACCGGCGGCGGAGTAATTTTATTGCCCCTGCCGCAGGGTCTGTCCGGCTGTGTCACAACAGCTTGAACATTTATGTCATTGAAATTGAGTAATTTTTGCAGACAATTAACGGCTATCTCAGGTGTCGCCATATAAACAATATTAATCACGCGCTACTCCTTTGTGTCGTCATTTTCAGGTTTGGGCTGTCCGTTAGCGAGTATAGTTTCGCCGGGGTTTGAGGGAATAGATTCCAGTGCCTGTTCTATTTCCGGCTCGCTCAAAAGTTTATCCTCTTCAACAGGGTCAAGCCCTTTTTGTGCAAGAATTCTGTTTGCTTCAAAGCTGCTTCTGCAATGGTCAATAAACAAAATGCCGTCAAGGTGGTCAAATTCGTGCTGAATTGCTCTTGCAAGAAGGCTTCCGTCTTTGCCTTCAAGGGTAAAAGGTTTTCCGTGAATATCGAGTGCCTTAACCAGTACATTTGCGTATCTTTTAACATCCGTATAGGCTTCCGGAAAACTCAAACAACCTTCATAACTGCTGCACGCACCGCTTTTTTTTATGATTTTAGGGTTAATAAAAACAATCGGATGAAGGGGCTGGTTTCCGGTTGAAACATCTATTACAAATACCCTTAAATTCTCGCCGATTTGCGGAGCCGCCAGCCCTACCCCGTTTTTTGCATACATTGTATCTAAAAGGTCGTGAACAAGTGTCTGTATTTTTTTGGAAATTTTAGAAACCTCTTTAGATGGTCTTCTCAAGGTTGCATCACCGTATTTAACTATTTTTTTTATAGACATTTTTATTCCTCTTTGTAATTTTATTTTATGCGGCGCTTATTGCCGTCTATGTAATTTTTATTATTCCGGACGCTGTTCATCCAGCTCTTTTCTTATTTCTTCAACAGTTACATAATTAACAGGTGAATTTTCATCTTTTTGCAAATAAACATCTTTTATTCCGGCCTGCACAATAAATCTTTTGCATAAAATACAAATAAAATTATGCCCGTAGATATACATTGTTGCGTCTTTGCATCTGTCCTGTCCGGCCTGAATAATTGCATTTTGTTCAGCGTGTATGCTCCTGCAGGTTTCATAACGTGTGCCCGAGGGGATATTGTTTTCTATTCTGTAGCATTTACCGAGTTCATAGCACGAAATAACTTTTGACGGGGTTCCGTTATAACCCGTTGCTTTTATTTTTTTATCCTCGCCAACAATAACAGCGCCTACTTTTGCTCTAAAACAGTTTGAACGGGTTGCGCAGGTTTTTGCTATTTCTAAAAAATATTCATTCCATGGTTTTATCATCTCATATTCCTTTATGCTTTATATTTTAAATATACTACAAATTTTTTACGGTATTACTATTAGGGTTAATTCTCCGGCAGTTATTATAAACCCCGAACAAAAATCTTAAAAACATGTATTTCATATAGTCAACTGACCCCAATAACTTATTGAACGGGTGCATAAAACAAGTTCAACCATCATATTATAACACAGGCACCCGCAACAAGTACATGGGGTCACTTCCGTAAAATGCTAGACTCGGCGCCACTCGCACTCCGTGTACCACTACTACAAGCGAGGTCCCACTCAGACATATTTACAATGCCCTACTGCATAGGGAACATCTGCATTATCTGATTCATCATTTGCTGAAGGTCGCCCGGATTCATATTTTGAAGGCTTGAGGGGTCTATATTCATTGCACCGGACGGCATAGAGGGAGCTTGCTGCGGCTCATTGTATGTCTTGCGTGAGGACTGTCTTCTTGAAGAGGTATTGCTGTTTCCTGCTGAAACCCCTGCTGCAGGCATGGCCAGTGAGGTATTTTTTTGCTGTTCCAGAATTACCGATAAATTTTGCACCATTTTCATCAGTTGATTTATTGTGGCGGGGTCAACAGAATATCCCGGCGTTGCAACAGGAGCTATAGCCTGAGCATTTTTGCATTTTGTTGCAAAAGAATTTGTACCGTCCTCTGATATCCAGCCTATAACTTTGCCGTTGCGGTCTTTAAAGTATAATGTCCCGACGACAACAATACTCTGGTTCTTTTTATCTGAACTTGTGCCAAAACGGACGTCATAACCGTTTCTTACAGAAATAGCGGAATCAGCATAAGAATCTTTTTGCCAGAACTCTGTACGCATGGATTTTTTTGCTTTTTTGGTAATCATCGGTGCTGAGACAATCGCGATTATGCACACAATCAACAAAGTAATCAAAGCTTCTGCAAGTGAAAAAGCCGGTTTATTTTTCATCATAATTCCTCTATATTCCGTACAATAAATACATTTTATTTGTTTTTTCGGTTAAAGTAAAGCATTTAACACTTAACCCTGGACAAAAAATCAGACACCCTTGCGTGTATAGCCGCCGGAATACAATTGAGATTTTAAAATTCAGGAATAAAAATTTATATATACGGGCAGGCTCTGTAATACTTGCACTGTTTGCAGGCAGGAGTTTTGTTACAGTAAAATTCTTTGTTGTTTTCAATACAGTTTATTATTTCAAGGAGGTGTTTTCTGTATTGCAGATACAGCTCTTGTGAAAAATGTATGGTTATTTTGCTGTCTGCCGCAAGGTTAAAATACTGCAAAGACAGTTCCTCAGGCGAATTGATGAGTTTTTTTAGTTTTAAAATTTCATACATACACAAAAGATAAAATGCAGTTTGAAATTTAACCCGCTCAGGTGCAAAGCTTTCACCCGTTTTCCAATCCAGTATAATGTAATTTCCGTCAAACTCGAACAGTGCGTCGATTCTGCCCGTCAGCCAGTATTCATCGATTTTCAGGTTAAAAGAATATTCGCTGTTAACCACCTTGTAGTGTTTGATATCACTGTTTTTAAAGTTGTACCACAAACGTTTGTCAGTGGCGTTCAATGCCTCAACGAGCCTTGTTACATCCATACCTTTAAGGTAATAATTTATAATATTATGAAGATTGTTGCCTGTTTGGGTTTGGTTAAGTGGTTCTACTATATGGATTTTATCTATATAACAGAGTTTGTATTTTTGCGGACATTCATCGTACATCTGCAATTTGCCCAGAGTGTATGCCGGTATTGCTTTATTCAACATTTTATTCTCCTCAAGACTCTTTAAAAAATTCATCAAACAAAAGAGAAATCTTTGTGTCTTTTACTTTGGCAAATTTTTTATACTTTCTTGCGCATGTTACAAAAAGTTTTTTCTTTGCTCTTGTTATTGCAACATAAAACAGTCTCATGTTCTCCTGTGCAACAAATATTTTCATCTGCTGCTCGTTTTTCTTGCGGTATTTTAAATTTAATCCTTTTACCGCTTCAATAAAACGTTCTTTTGATTTAATTTTTATCTGCTCCAAATCAAACGGAAGTATTTCTTCGCTAAGACCGGGAACAAAAACATAATCAAACTCATCACCTTTTGATTTGTGATATGTCATTATATGAACGGCGCTTTCGGCCTTTTGGTCTTCATTTTCGTCATTAAAAAATTTGAACTTGCTCAACAGAGGTTTTTTAGAGAGTTCTTCAATTCTTTCAAGCAAAAGGTCATTTGTCTTGTATTGAGCGGACATTCTTTTTATAAGCAGCGCGATGATATAGATGTTAGACCTTTCTACATCAGTGTTATAATAGTAATTTCCTATTTTTACAACGATTTCTTCAAGGGTAAGTCCCGTGTTTTCAAGCCAGTAGTTTAAATCCCACAAAAGCTGGTTCAAAGCCGTGCTTTGAAATTCATCTTGATGGTGCAGAATAAAAGGCGTTTTAATGTCTTTTATAACCTGTAAATCCCCGTCGGACAGTTTTATTATTCCCTGTTTTTTCAGTTCCTCTGCCAGTTTTAAAACGGTTTCATTTTGCCACGGGTGTGCGATAAACTTGAGCATATCAAACACAAGTGCAAATACTGACTGATTTTCAAGGCAATCACTTCTGTTAATAACATTGTAGCCGCTGCTGCTTAAAAATCGGGAGTATTCATCTATGCGGTAATTGTTGCGCACAAGTATTGCCACAGAAGCCTGAGGCTCAGATGCAAAGATATTTCTCAGCTGCTGCAGGATATAAGAGTTTTCCTCCGTATAAGTGTCAAAAGTTTTTGCCTCAAGACCGTTTTTAACTACGGGATTTTTTCCCTCAACAGCGTGCATTTTTATGTCAAAAAAAGCGTCTTTAAGATAGTCTTTTGTTTTAGAAAAATCTATAAGTCTGTTTGCGGTTTCGTAAACATCTTTGCTGCACCTTTGAGAACGGTTCATAGAGACATCACGATTTGTACGCACAAAGTTTTTAAACCCGTCAGTATCTGCATTTGTAAAGGTGGTTGTAATTGCCTGATTTATGTCCCCGCAGCGTATAAGATTTTTGTGTTTTGCAGAAAGCAGATTCAAAAGTCTCTGTTGTATTGAGCTGGAGTCCTGAGCCTCGTCTTCTATGACATAACAGCAGAGATTTTGATAATAAGCTGTAACATCGCTGTTTTGCTCCAGTATTTTTACGCAATAAGAAAGCATGTCATCGTAATCTATGATATTGCGGCTTTTGAGATAACTGTTATAAACATTATAAAATTTAATAAAAGTTTGAAGTTCTTTGTCTTTGACGTACGGAATTTTTTGCATGCCGGAGAGTTTAAAAGATGACACGGCTTTTTCGTATTTGTCGTAATCCTCCTGCGGCAGCTGCATTTTTGCCATAACCTCTCTTAAGAGTTTCTGCCGCAGGTTGTCGTCACAAACCTCAAAATCATCGCTCAGCCCTGCTTTTATGTAGTTTGTATTTTCTTTAAGAATCCTCAGAGCAAGCCCGTGGATTGTTGATATATTCGGCAGTTTTTCAAGCTTAGGGCAGGCTTTTTTTATACGCTCTTTAAAATTCTTTGCAGCGGAATCCATATAAGTTACAACAAAAATATTTTCACTTTTAACCCCGCTGCTCAAAAGTTTTATTATAAGAGCCAGCAAAATAGTTGTTTTCCCCGCCCCCGGAACAGCCGAAATCGCCATATTGCCTGTGTTGTATTCAAGAACAGGTTTCTGGTCATCTCTCGGTGTAAAAGAAAAGTTAATTTTATCGGATTCCTGCTCTTGTTTTCGGGTAATATATTCTTCTATTCCGCCGAAATTTTCATTGCCCTCCGTATCAAACAGGCTGGAATAAGCAAAAATATTTTCCTCCGCAAGCAATGCCAGTTTGCGCAGCTGCTTTTGAGTTTTAAATGCAGATAATTCAAGGTTGTCTTCATATGTAAAATCCGGTTTGTCCCACGATTTTTGAAAAACCCATGAGTTATACAAAGTCCCGAAATCCTCTTTTTTCCATAAATTTGAGCTGACATCAAGCCAGAACTGGTATTTTGTTTTTAACGAAAAATCAATGATTTTTTGTGCTGTTGCCACAACAACGGACTTTTCTTCAATTTCCGGTGTATATGACGGATTTTCCGAGATTATGGAGTTTTCTGTCTGGGCAAGAATTGCAGACTGCATAGCGGTGTTATATTTTTGATTGGCAAACACGGTTTCAAAGTCTTGAATCTGTTTTATAAAAAAGTTGAGTTTTTCAAGCTGCCCCAGCTCGTCAAACGAAGGATTAACAAGGCTTTTATATATTTCAAAAATCTTTTGAGACAATGTTGTATCTGCGCTTTTTATTGCACAAATCGTTTTTTCAAGCATTTTTAAAGAGTCATTATACCCCTGATTTCCAAGGTCAACCGCTTTAATTTCGCCTGTTTGATTATATAGGGAAATCACAGGCATGCAGTATTTTACCGGTATTTTTAACAACCCGTTCAATACGTTCCTCACGGAATGTGTATCAACACCGGTGTTTAAAGCCAGTTTAAGCAGTGTCATTGTGTGTTTTACAAGAGGAGTTTCGCAAAGTTTTTCACTGCCTGAAAAATAGCTTACGCGCAAATTCAAGGGTTTAAAAATTTCGTTGAGAGTGAATTTTAGTGTTGTGTCTATAACAGGGGTGATTATGGCTATTTCGTCGGGTGATGTGCCGCTTTTTATCAGATTGGCAATATGCAATGCGGCTTTATTAAGCATTTCGAGCCTGCGCGAATAGTCCTTGTGTATAACATCCGGCTTTACTTCCTTTATGTTGTCAAGGTTTACAACTTCTTGTTTATCAAACAGGTATTCAATATTCCCGACAGTTTTTATATCAGTGTTCAAAAACCCCAGACGTGAGGAACCGTAACGGTCATAGCCGATAAAAACATCTTTTAAACGGGGTTTTAAATATTCAATAAATTCAAACTCAAGCTGCGTAATTTCATCAGCATCGTCAATTATTAAATATTCAATTCCGTCAAAACAGCCCCCTGTTTTATAAATGCGTGAGAAAACACCGGACTGTCTGATATAGTCAAAAGCTCTGTATTCAAGCGACTTTTTTTTGTAGATGTCTATTGCTTTTTGCGCGTCATCAGAAAAACTTTCGCCTAAAATTTTGCTTTTTTCCCTGACTTCGGAATCTGTCAGCGCGTTATTTACAATAATTGAGTATCTTCTAAACAGCTGGTGTATCAGGTTTATCTTAGAGTTGTAATCACTAAACCCGATTTCTTTTATTGCGTGTCTGAAAAAAAACTGGGATATTTCAAGACCGGTAAGATTGGGGATAACAACATCGCTGCCTGTATTAATTTCGTTTTGAATAACCGGCCACATTTTTAATATTGTATTGTACACAAGTCCGTAAAAAGTGTGTATTTGAGGTTCTTCAAAATGATTTATTTTAAGGCTGCGTCTGAGTTCGTTTATAAAACAGTTTTTTTTAAAGGAATTTTGCAAAAGGACAAGAATTTTACCGGCGCTTACGCCTGATTCTAACAGACCGGTGTATTTTTTTATCAAATATTGCGTTCTGTCTGTTTTTGCACTGCCCTGAACTAACACAACTCTCCCTCATGTTTTTTTCTGATTGGTTGTCATAAAAGACTTATAAATTATACCACGTTAACGTTGTTTGTTTCTGTGAGAAACAGTCAACCGGGTGCAATTTAGTGCACCAAATCTCTTGCCGATGAAGTGTCTCACTAAAATTTTGCGTGGGAGAACCCCGGCCTGCAGCCTTTTTAATAAAAACAACGTGCTGCTAAAATGTTAATAGTTTGTATTAATTTTATCCGGAAGTTTTTGTATAAACCTTGTGTTTAATATATACTAAATTTGAACACATAAAGTGAAAGTAGAAAAAGAAAAAGGAAAAAAACATGGTAGATGTTAAAAGAATTGAAATTCCTGTAGGTGACAAGGTTGTTACCATCGAAACAGGAAAGTATGCCAAATCAGCGAGCGGTTCGGTAGTCGTCCGTTGCGGCGACACAATGTTATTGGTTCATGCGGTTGTAAGCTCTGAACCGAGAGTAGGGATAGATTTTTTCCCGTTACTTATTGATTATGAAGAAAGAATGTCCGCTGTAGGAAGAATCCCCGGCGGTTATAACAGAAGCGAAGGTAAAGCTTCGGATAAAGCAATCTTGATTTCAAGATTAATAGACAGACCAATCAGACCTTTATTCCCTAAAGGATACAGAAATGACGTACAAATTGTTGGCCAGCTTGTCAGCTTAGACCACGAAAATCAGCCTGATACTCTGGCTATGTTAGGCGCATCAGCTGCTTTAATGTTGACGGAAGCTCCTTTTGAAGGCCCTATCGGTGCTGTCAGAGTAGGCAGAATAGACGGTCAGTTTATAGCTAACCCGTCATACGCTGATGCTGCTAAATCAGATATTGATATTGTTGTTGCGGGTACTCATGATTCCGTAATCATGGTCGAAGCAGGTGCAAAATTTGTAACGGAAGACGACATTATGAACGCCGTTGAATTTGCTCAAAAAGAAATCGCAAGACAGTGCGAACTTCAAATCCAGTTTATGAACGATTGCGGTGTTGTAAAACCGGAATTTGTTAACCCTTATGACACTTCCGCAATTGCCAAAATCATCAATGATATTGCTTATGACAAAGTAACAGAAGCTTATCACGACTTTGACAGAGAAGGCAGAAAAGCAAAACTTGAAGAAGCTAAAAATATGGTCAAAGCAGAATTCGACTCATACGGCGATGACCACGAAG
>CALUQS010000088.1 GCA_944322975.1 Candidatus Gastranaerophilales bacterium | reverse complement strand
TAGAGTTTGCAACGTTAGCTGTTTTAACGCTTTCATCATCAATTTTAATGTGACGTTTGATGTATTCAACTGCTCTGTATGCACCTGTTGTAACAGCCTGCATAGAAGCACCTGAGAACCAGTAAATAACCGCACCACCGGCTAAGAAGCCTAACAATGTATACGGGTTAAGTACGTTCAATACAGCTTCCGGTTCAATACCCAGAGTGTTTTTGATTACAAGAATCAATGAGAAAATCATTGTAGTGGCACCAACTACTGCTGTACCGATAAGTACAGGTTTTGATGTAGCTTTGAATGTGTTACCAGCACCATCATCTTCTTCTAACTGTTGTTTTGCAACATCAAAGTTCGGTTTGAAGCCGAATTCTTTTTCGATTTCTTCAGCAACACCTTCTCTTTGTTCGATTAAAGAGAGTTCGTAAACTGATTGAGCGTTATCTGTTACAGGTCCGTAGCTGTCAACAGCGATTGTGACAGGGCCCATTCCTAAGAAACCGAAAGCAACAAGACCGAATGCAAATACTGATGCATAAATCATCACTGTTTCCGGAATCATTGTGCTGAAATAGTAAGATAATCCCATTAAGAATACGATTACCATACCAATCCAGAAGCCTGAGAAGTTACCTGAAACAATACCGGAAAGAATTGTTAAAGATGAACCGCCTTCACGTGAAGCTGTAACAACTTCTTTTGTGTGCAAAGCATTCGGGCTTGTGAATATTTTTGTAAATTCAGGAATCAATGCTGCACCCAAAGTACCGCAAGAGATAATACCTGCTAATACCCACCAGAGGTTTTCACCCATTGATGCCAATAACCATTTTGATACACCGAAAGTCATCAAAATTGATAAAATTGATGTAATCCAAACAAGGTTTGTTAATGGTTTTTCAAAGTCAACTTTTTCAGCCTTGCCGAATAAAAGCTGAGTCAAACCTGTGTTTACCCAGTATGCAACTACTGAAGTAACAATCATTAAGAATCTCATTGTAAAGATCCAGGTTAACAATTGAATCTGGTATTCAGGGAATACACCCAACAGGATGAAAGAAACGAGAGCAACACCAGTTACACCGTAAGTTTCAAAACCGTCAGCTGTAGGTCCGATAGAGTCACCAGCGTTGTCACCTGTACAGTCAGCAATAACACCTGGGTTTCTCGGGTCATCTTCTTTGATTTTGAACTGAATTTTCATCAGGTCAGAACCGATATCGGCAATTTTTGTAAAGATACCACCGGCTACACGAAGCGCAGAAGCACCGAGAGATTCACCGATAGCAAAACCGATAAAGCAAGCCCCTGCAAGTTCACCCGGAACAAACAGAAGAATGATAAGCATCATGATTAACTCAACGCTAACGAGCAATACACCGATACTCATACCTGCTTTTAAAGGAATGTTCAAAACTTTTAAAGGTTTAGCTTCCAAAGAAGCAAATGCTGTTCTTGCGTTAGCCAAGGTGTTCATTCTGATACCGAACCATGCTACACCGTAAGAACCTAAAATACCGATTACAGACCATGCAAGGATAATCAATACACCTTTAAGTCCCATGTGTTGCAATCCGCCAAAGTAGAATGCAATACAGCAACCGATTAAGATTTCCAATGCGAGTAAGAATTTACCCTGTTGAATAAGGTAAGTCTTACAAGTTTCAAAAATAGTATTTCCTATTTCTGCCATAGCAGAGTGGACTTTGTAGTTTTTGACTTTGATAAATTCGATTAAGCCAAAAACCAAGCCAAGTACGGAAATACCAATACCCACCAACAGCAGGTTAAAGCTGTGTGAGTCAGCAGCCAGATTCGGCACAACCAAATCGGCTTCACCTGCGAATGCGCAGTTGGCAGCTAAAAACAGAGCGAAAGCAGATAATGCACTGCCTTTTAGCAAACCTGACCATTTTTGTAAGTTAGCCATTTTTTCTCCCTTGTCCTCTTTTCCATCTCAAAAGGACCATTTTCTATACATACCCCAATTGTACTATAAATTATGGTTTTAGCAAGAATTTTAATATTTCATATAGTCAACGGCCCCGATAATCTTTATACTGCACGCAAAAGCTCCGCTTTTGACTCAGGCACTCTCACAAACGATACTTAATCGTTTGTTCGGCAGAGTCTCTACTCAAAACGTGCCACCGCATATTTATCCGGCAGAGAGTGCAGCACTCAAACAATTTATATTAATTTATACCGTCTAATAAGACGGGCTGTTAAAATCAATTTTGAATTGCTCTGGTTATACAAACTTTAGGGTCATTAAAATATTTTAAATAAGTAACATCTTCATTTTTTCCTACTACAGGCATTCCTTTAACAAGTACAGAGCCCTGTTTGTCAGGGTTAATCATTGCATTAAAATATTCTCTCCGGCTTTTTGTATCAAAGTAACACGTAGTGACATTTGTGCCGCGCAGCCATCTGTTTGTTTCTACATAAACACATTTTCCGCTGCCGTCAGGTGCAAAACCTTTTATTTCGTATGTAGAATTAGAATTGTATGCGGTGTTAAATTTTGATTCACGATAAGGCCTGCACTGATAAAAATGTTGAATAAAATTCTGGGAATATTTTGATTTTGCCTCGGCTTTCGGTGCAAAAACAACAGAAAATATAAATACAGCAAAGAAAATTATTATAACTGAAATTAATCCAAGGCATCCCCAGAGAATTCTGTTAACTATTTTATCCGATTTATTTAATGCCTCCTCTTCTTTTAGTTTCAAATCAAAATTGTATTTTTCGGGCGTAAGCGACGGGTTAAGCTCTTTTTCTTTTTCATATCTTATTATATAAGTTGACAAAAGATCTTTGCCTATTGTAACAGTTCCTCTCAGATGATAATAGTTCAACAGCATTTTTATTTCGTAACTCATATCACGTATTGTGCAGCTATTATCAAATATTTTTTGTTCTGTTTTAATAAGTCTGTAATCCATATCCTCGCATAAAAAATCAAAATAACACCATGCGTCATCTTCATAAAACCATTCTCTTTTTTTAGAAGGTTCAAAAATAACTTTACGGCAGTTCAAAGAGCTGCAATGTTCCATTGACGAAAAATACTGTTCAATTATATCAGGATTTTTTTCATTCATTTTATGGTTATAGCATAAATTTCAACAGTTTATATCATACAGAAGAATAAGTTTTTATATAACAACCTTCAGCGGCAATCTTTCAACATACAATTTGCGGACAGCTTCGGTTCCCAGCTCATCAAAAGCAACAATTTCAGCGTGTTTTACACACTTTGAAAGCAAACAGGCAATTCCGCCCTGCGCGATAAAATAGCGTCCTTTGTATTTTTCAATAATATTTTTTGCCTCATTTGAGCGTTCTCCTTTGCCGACGGAAGCGAACAAACCGTTAGAATACATAAGTTCGCAATATTCATCCATTCTGGCAGAGGTAGTCGGCCCTATCGGGCCTATTATTTCTCCGGCCGCAGCAGGGCATGGCCCGGCGTAAAAAACAATTTTCCCCTTAAAATCAACCGGCAATTTCTTATTTAAGTCATAATATTCTTTAAATTTTTTATGTGCAGCATCCCGTGCTGTGTATATCTCTCCTGTTAAAAGAAAATTATCGCCGCTTTTTAAAGAGCTCAAAGCAGCAATATCCGAACACAGAATTTCTTTAGCGCTAAAATCATTTTCAATCCGCAAGAAATTATTTTTCTTTTTGGGTTTATAAACCACGCTGTCCCCGTTAATTACGCAGGAGGCATGACGCATACTGTGACAGTTAAAAGTCAGCGCTACGGGCAGCGATGCTATGTGGGTTGAAGATGTCATCAATCTGATATCAAGAATATTAGACGCTGTGTCACCCAAATATTTTAACAGGTCAGCAACAAAAGCTTTTTCATCAGCCTCTAAAATATGGAAAAAAGCTTTTTTAGAAAGCAATGCCGCATAATCCATTGTTCCGCCGATGCCAATCCCGAGAACCAGAGGCGGGCAGCTTTTTTCTCCCGAGCGGATAATACTGTCTTTTATAAAACTAAATATTTCCTCTCTCGAAACACCCGGGGTAAACATCTTAACAGCACTGCAATTTTCAGAACCGGCGCCTTTTACCATCAGGTGAATATTTATTTTATCACCCTCAACTATATCTGTATAAATTAACACGGGTGTATTATTTTTTGTATTTGTCCTGTCAAAGATGGCATTTTTTACAACTGATTTTCTGTAAAAATTATTTGTATACGCTTTATTTACACCATCATTTACGGCGTTATTTATTGTTTTATTGGTTATAACAACTTTATTTCCCGACTCTATAAAAACAACAACCTGACCGGTATCCTGACAGAGCGGTCGTTTTGATTCGGCAGCAAGATTTATGTTGTTTAAAATATTTGTGTATTTTGTTTTATCGTCAATATTTAGGGAATTTTTATACTTTTGCAAAAGCGCGTTGTATAAATCAGGGTCAAAAAGCGTATTTGCCTTTATGCAGAGTTCATATACAACATCTTCTATAAAATTTGAATCAACATACTTCATTTAATTATAATAACTTATTGACCGTTAAAATCCAACAAAAAATATCGTATAGCGCAACAAAAATGTTTCGGTAATCAAAGATTACCAAAACCTGCTAAATCTACACCGACGCCAGCAAACGTTGGACTAAATTAAAATTTACCCCCAAAAAATCCTCAACATATCGTGAAACTTTTCACAATATATTGCTTAATCAGTATTAATTGTCACGAATACACTTTATAGATATCAAATGATATACATTTTATAAGTTTTGTAGAGAATAAAAAAAAGCCACTCAGATTTTTAATGTCCGGGTGGTTTGTTTTCTGCATCCTAATGGTCTCTTTTGTGTTTATTATTTAGGAGTTTATATGTGTTCGGGGTTATTAATGTAATTTGAGATGTTATTTAGTGTTTCGTCTACACTTAAACCTTACTTATTTATTGTCACATAACAAAATTTAATGTCAAGTGTTTTGAATCAAAAAACTTAAAAATTATTTTACATTTTTTCACATTTTGTCAAAAGTCTGTTATATTCGGCAATTAAACCGCTCTTATAAGGGATGGTTTTTATAAAATCCCACGGCAAAATTTCATTTTGTTCTTTTTGGTTTAAAGCAAAAAAGTCAGATGAGGGCAAATTAGCTGTCTTTTTAATTTCGTTGTAACTCTGTTTAAATGCGCCGAGGTTTCCGCCGTTTTTGTACACAGCAATCAAATAATCTGCAAGGCGTCTGTCTCCCCGTGACAACACAGCCTGCCAGTAATCCCATTTTACACTCGAGGTGCGGATTTTTACACCGAGTTTATGAAATTCCTTTTTTAAATATTCATATTTGCTTTCTAAATTTTTAATACTTTCTCTCTCACAAAACTGAAAAGGTGTATGTGCTTTTGGCACAAAGGTTGAAAAAGAGAATGTAAATTCAAAAGTTTTGAATTGTTGTTTTAATTTTTTCGCAAGAATGACAAACGCCTCGATATCTTCAAAGGTTTCTGTCGGGTGCCCTATCATGGCGTAAATTTTCAGACCTTTCAGCCCGTATTGTTCGGCTGTTTTAACAGTATCAAAGATTTGTGTTTCAGTCAGATTTTTATTAATTAATTTTCTCAATCGTTCAGAGCCCGCCTCTATTGCAATAGTGGAATGTTTTTGCCCGCATTCAACAAGAGTTTGTATAATTACCGGAGAAATTGAATCCGCTCTTAAAGAAGAAACAGACAATTCCAAATCAAGAACATCACTGTGTTTTCTTTTTAAAATATAACGGCATATATCATCAAATTGAGGATGAGCCGTAATCAGCGCCCCGAGCAATGCAATTTTGTTTGTATACTTTAGTCCTTCATCAATTTTTTCAATAATTTTATTGTAATCACAAAAACGTGAGGGCAAATTCAAATATGAGGCAATACAAAATCCGCAGCGCTGAGGACATCCTCGTACTATTTCAATTACATACGTGTTGGCAAAAAAGCTTTTATCGCTCAACACAGGCGTTGTAATACATTCATTTAACGGGGAAGAAATTTTTTCCACCTCAAAAGGTTCTCCGTTTAAAGAAGTTACACCGTGTTTAACGTCATATTTTGTCAAAGACGGAACATAGATACCTTTAACTTTTGAAAGTTCAAGAAGTTTCCGGTTTTTAGGCAAATCAGCGTTATTTTTAATAACGTCTATTATTTCAGTATCAATTTCTTCTGCATCGCCAATGATAATAAAATCAAAAAATTCGCAGTATGGTTCCGGGTTAGCACTAAGCACAGGGCCGCCGCCAAAAACCAGCGGAAAAGATTCGTCACGCTCGCAAGATTTAAAAGGAATGTTAAAATTCTCCAATATTTTAAATATACCGAGAAAATCTATCTCAAAAGACACAGAAAACCCCATAACATCAACATCAGACGGTCTTAATTTTGTATTTACCGTATCTGTAAAAATCTTTTCTACATAGTAGTCACTTCTCATATCCAGACGTTTTACAATAGACATATACCCCAGAGATGACGTGCCGAAAGAAGACATTGCCGGAAATGCCATCCAGATATTTATTTGCGGATTTTTTTGAGGAATATCATATAAAACTATATCAGACAAATTATTCCTCTTTTCCGTCGTTCATGGTTTTAACATAAATTTCTTCAAACAGTGTTACCACAACTGCTGCTATCGCAGGAGCAATCAGCACCCCTATCACCCCTAAGAACTTGGCTGCCACAACAAATGAAAATATTACAACCAGCGGGTGCAAGTCCATATACTTTGAAAAGAAATAAGGTTTTGCCCAGTTGTTTTCGAGAAACTGGCCTAATAAAAGGGAAAATATAGCAACTAAACAGACAATCCAGCCTTTAGGGAAGGCTACCAATAAAATTAATGCGCCTGAAATAATCGGCCCGACAACAGGTATCAGGTCAAGCACTGCGGAAATAAAACCTAAAAATATGGCATAATCGACCTTCATAACCATTAAAAACACCGCAACAATAATACCTACAATAGATATTGAAAGCAGCTGCGCCGTAACGTAGCCGCCTACTTTTGTCTCTAAATCGTCTATTACCTCGGAAGCTCTGTCTCGCAGGTCATAAGGAAAAAGTTTTAAAGAGAATCTTTTAATATCGTCTCTGTCATTTGACAAAAAGTAAACAATAATACCGATTGTCACAAGCACGGTCAGTATTCCTACAAATCCTACCGTAACATTAATGGATTTATTGATTACCTCTTTTGCAATAGCGGAGGAATTATTTAAAACCGTATCAATATTCAGATATTGAGATATTCCCTGACCGGCAATTTTAAAATTAGCAATAAAATTTTGAATTTTGTCTATATGAGCCGGCATATTGTTGACAAGCTCCGTTATTTCATTGACAGACATAACAACAATCGGAGTTAAAATACCTATAGTCACAAGCAATATAAGGGTAATCATTAAAACAGTTGCAACGCTGCGGGGCATTTTTTCGGACAATTTGTCAACAAACGGGTTAATTGCAGCCGATATAACATAACTGCAAAACAGCAGCAAGGCAATATCTGTCATCTTTACCAGCAAAAATATTATAAATAATATAAGCAGCGTAAAGCAAATATTTTTAGGGGTTAAAGAACTTTTAATATCCATATTATCCTCGAATTTTTATTATACATAGTGATTTTACTATAAATTTCAATATATTGAAATAGCCTTTTTTTATATATAATGAAACTATACAAAGGAGAGAAAAATTGATACAAGCACAAAAGGGAACAAAAGACATACTTCCGCAGGAATCCGCAAACTGGCAAAAAATGGAGGCGGCCGGTCTGGAAGTGTTTTCAAAAGCAAATTTTAAAGAAATCAGAACCCCGATTTTTGAAGCTACAGAGCTTTTTGCCCGCGGGGTCGGCGACTCTACCGATATTGTAAACAAAGAGATGTACACTTTTGAAAAAAGCGAGCGTTCCCTGACACTGCGGCCGGAAAACACAGCCGGTGTTGTGCGTGCATATATTGAACACGGTTTTCACAGACTCCCTCAGCCTGTTAAACTGTGGTATAAGGGGCCGATGTTTCGCTACGAAAGACCTCAGGCAGGCAGACAAAGACAATTTCACCAGATAGGGGTGGAAATGTTTGGCTGCGCTGAGCCGTCAGCAGACGCAGAGGTTATAAACCTTGCTGTCAAATACTTAAATAAACTCGGGCTGAACAATCTTGAAATCGAAATAAATTCGCTCGGCTGCAGCGAATGCAGAAAAAAATACAGAGAATCAATCAAAGAGGTATTAAAACCATATCTGCCGGATTTATGCGAGGATTGTCATTTCCGTTATGAAAAAAATCCTTTGAGAATACTGGATTGCAAAGTTGACTCCTGTAAAAAAATATTTGAAAAAGAAGAAATCCAAAAAGTTATCCTCGGAGACTTTATCTGTGACGATTGCAAAGAACACTTTGACAAAGTTCAGGAATACTTAACCGCGCTTAACATCCCTTACACAAGAAATAAACAGCTTGTAAGAGGGCTTGATTATTACAACAGAACCGTTTTTGAGATTAAATCAAACAATCTCGGCTCACAAAATGCAGTATGCGGCGGGGGACGCTATGATTCTCTTGTAGAAACTCTAGGAGGAGTTCCGACACCTGCCGTAGGCTGGGCAATGGGAATGGAACGTTTAAATTCGTTAATTTCTCAGGCAGAAGAACAAAGATTAGATGCCTTTGTAATTTCAGAAAACACATCACAGGCCTTAAAACTCGTTGAGGAGTTGAGAAACAACAATTTTAGCTGCGAGTTTGATTATGCAAACAAAAAATTTAAAAAGCAGCTTGATAAAGCGGCTAAAACAGCAAAGTATGCTGTTATTTTAATGGATGACGAAATTAAATCAAATACAGTTACAATAAAAAATCTTGATACTTCTCAACAGATAAACGTCAGCCGCAGCGAATACATAAACCATATCAAAATTTAAAAGAAGTCGTAAATTTTAAACGCTGTCTTGTAATTATGTTTTGAGATTGATAATTTGCAGCGGTCAATTCCAGCTGCAGTCTGTCAGTGTCGCTCAACGGTTTATACACAATTCCGACTTCACCTTGCAGTTCATCAATATCAAAGTTTTTAACTATTTTGTTTTTTAAAGACAAATGGTCATTAACTTTGTACTGTGTAAGAAAATGTACGCTGCTTGAGTCATTGTAACCCGGTTTTGTATAAGAAGAACGTGCAAGCTGTGTGCCAAAAGAAAATTTGTCATTGTTATACTGGGCAAACACCCCTGAAGTGTTTTTATTTACTCCGTCCATTAAGTTAGAAAACACACCTCCGCCAACGTAAAACTTGCCTTTAGAGTTTAATATGCTGGAGGGCTTTGTGGAAACAATAGCGGCGAGTTCCTGATTAAGAGTATCGGTTTCATTAAAGGCACCAACTGAATAATTGAAATTTTTTGCACTGCAGTCAAGTCTTGCACCGCTGCTGTAGTAAGAGCTGTTGGAATAAGCAAAATTGACGGTGTTGCCGTTAATTGAAGAAATACCGTCCTGACCTATCATAACAGTTGTGTTGTCATCAAGTTTTTGGCTAACATAACTGTTTAAAGAACCGTAGCTTGGCAAAACTCTTAAGTTTGCCTCATCGGAATAAAAATTGTATCTAAAAAGCATGTCCTCATCCCAAACCTGACCGGTATTTTTTACATATGCAGGTTTTCCTTCTTTTGTTGCAGACAGCTCAAATTTTTTATTTTTTTTGTCATTCAAATAAGTATAGTCGGTTAAATCAAGCTCAATAGGCGCAAACATATCCTCATCTTTTGCAATTTGAGTTTGCTTTGTGCTTTCTTCCGTATTGACTGTATCGGACGGCATTACAACCTCAAGAGAAACAGCAGGAGAAATAATATTTGAAACTAATAAGCCAAATATTATTAATCTAAATTTTATTTTGTTGATACAGACGTCTTTGCGCATATTACAAGGGAGTTAATATTTGTTTACATTTGCTCTATTTAAGCAATATTTTACTACAAAATTACTTTATATATATAAGGGATATTATCAGGAGAAATTTGTGACAATAGATAAGATAAATTTCAACACGTCTTACATTGATTCAAACGCGGCAAACATGTTTACAAACCCGATGTTTGCGTCTTCAAGTACACCAATGTTTGATTTTACGCAATTTATGCCCGGAACATATATGGCAATGGATAACTTTATGCCCTCTTATCCGAACTTTGGAGCTTTTCCTTCATTTTCATCAATGGGAGGATTTAATTTTAACTTTGAAATGCCCCAAATTGATATGAGTATGTTAATGGATATGTATAATGCCACAATAAAAAATCTCCAAAATCAATATAGCAATTTTCAAAAAATGTTTAATTTGAATTTAACTTCGAATATGAATTGGAACACAACGCCGACAGCAAGTTTAAAAGATGTAAACTATGATGCTGAAACAGCCAAAAAGCTTGCTCAAAACGCTAAAGCGCATGCCGGAGCCAAATCTCAAAAAAGATGCGCCGAGTTTGTCAGTGATGCAATTGAAGCCTCCGGTATCAGTGTTACAAGAGGACACGCCTTCCAGATGGAGAACAATTTAAGAAACAATTCAGCCTTTAAAGAAGTTACTGTTTCACAAAATGAGTTTGCAAGCCTTCCCGCAGGCTGTATACTTGTTTATCCGAAAGGCTCAGCTGGCTACAGTTCTGAATACGGACATATAGAAATTACTCTCGGCAACGGAGAAACCGTAAGTGATTTTCTGAACACTAATCCGAAATATTCCGGCAACATGAAAGTATTTGTACCGGTTACGGCTTAAAAATAAAGATTCCGACTGTTAATTTAAAGCGTCAACTTTTGTGTTGACGCTTTTATACATAATTTCTGTTAATAAAAATAAAAGCTATTTTTCTTGTTTTGACGGAGCTTTTTTGGTACCTGCTTCATATCCGCAAATTAAGAATATTGCAGGCAAAGCTTTGGAAACAAAACTTTTGACCTTATCCCCGAGGTTTGTCATTGCCATAACAGTTAAAATATCGTCAATGTGTATGCCAAAATCTTTGGGACCGACTTTTCTGCTGTCGTCTTCTTTATAAATAGCTTCGTTTACTTTGGTTGCAATATAGTTTCCGCCTGTAACCCCGCAGCCCACACCTGCTATAGCCGTTAAACCGCCGTAAATACAGTTTTTAACCATAGACAGATTCTTTTTTTCAATTATAGATGTACCCATACCAACAATACTTATCGGGGTAACAATATTGCCTAAAAACTGATGCATTGCTTCTTTCAACTTTGGTTTACGGTTTTCTTTTTTATCCGCAATCAAACCGCCGGCAAGGCCGCCTATTAACGCAGAAGTCGCAAGCCCAATAGTTCTGGCAACGCTGTTAAAATTAATTTTAAACATGTCTTTAAATTTAAATCTGTCTTTTCTGATATTTTTAGCAAGAATAAACAGATAAAGCATTGTTGTTGCGGCACTGCCGGCTAACGATGCTCTTTTGACTTTTCCGTCGTGATTGTTTTTTACCAGATCCTTAAAAGGGTTGTCCTCTATCTCAATAGAACCTGAGGTTTTTACTTTATGCGACGGATTATAAAAATTTGATGTTGTTGATGACGACGTTATTACTGTTAATGGCGGCATAATTTTTGCTCTTTTCTGTATGTCTACAGGTGTGTCTAATGGCTCACTCCTTAAAACTTTTATTCTGTAAATTTTAAAAAGCCTGAAAAATTATTTTTGTCAGAAAATTGTTAATTGTAAAATTTAATTAACCAATCTTTTGATAATATTATAATATTACAAAAATAATAACAAGCTACGTTATTGTATAAACTTTTCTGTAATAAAGCATAGATCCAAGTATTACCAATATAAAATTAGGAATCCACGCAGCCAAAAACGGCGAGACTGCCATGTTTTCTCCGAAAGAAAGCGACAGAGCCCTTAACAGATAGTATAAAAATATTATTAAAATACTGAATAAAAACCCTCTGTTGTATCTCACCCTCGGCGGAGTTATCGCAAGCGGAACCCCCAGCAAAACAAGTACAACCGTTGTAAAAGGAAAAGCAAATTTGTTGTGTAATTCAATTTTAAATAACGAATGAGTTTTTGGGTCATGTTTTTTCGAATTGTTTTCTATATATTTCCACAAAGAAATAACATTGTACTGGGTTGCCTCATCTTCTGTCATAGAGTCTTTAACGTCCATACCAAAATCAACAACAGACTGGGCAAACCAGGTTGTATTTAAAACTTTTTCGTCTTTGTTCATTGTATATGCTGCACCGCGGTTAAACTGCCAGCCGGCCGGACTGGTTTGTCCGGTTTGTGATTGTATAACCTGGATTTTTTTAGGGTCTGAAAAATCGACAACGGAAACATTTTTAAGCGTGTTATCCTCGCACTTCTGGACAAAGAAGAGTCTTTTCATTACTTTATGTCCGTTCTCATCGTTTTTAATTTCTTTAAACGTAAAATTCTGCTTGCCGTTAGGAATATTTTTCTGTCCCAGCGCCCATACCGCGAGCGTTTTTGACTGGGAATTTGTAATCGGAACAATAGTTTCGTTTATCAAAAAAGTCAATAAAGACATTGCAACCGCAAAGATAAATATGGGTTTGGCAATACGGTTTATCCCTATACCGCAGGCTCTCATTACAGTGATTTCCGAGGAAAGGCTCAGTCTGTTAAGTGTCATTACTGTAGAAAACAAAACACTCATTGGTATAGCCATAACAAAGACCTGCGGAAGGTTTAAAAGAACTATCATCATAGCTATATTAAAAGGTATGCCATAAAGTGTAATCTGTTTTATCAGGGTTATAAAGGTATCGGAAGCAAAGATAATAGATGTAAAAATGACTATGCCCATTACAAATATTTCCAGTACCTGCAATAAAATATATCTGTCTAATATGGTTAGTTTGTTTAAAAGTTTTTTATGCATATTAATTTCTTTTAATTATTTTGACCGGCTTGTTCCTGTCTTAAAAAATTACACTGTGCTTCCAGCTTTTTGTCTTCCATATTGGTTATTAAATCCTGAATATTTTTGATTTTTTTAAGAGCAAAACCTGTTTCTGCAAGCAAAACGCAGTCGTTACACAGTCTGATTCCGTCATATACAACAGAGCCGGCAAGCGGTTTTGCCTCGCCGCAACACTGGCAATCAAAAATTTCAAACTCACAATCAGGATTTTCTTCTATATCATCGGCTTTCATCTGTGCGACAACAGCCTGCATGTCTTCTATAATTTTTAGTTCTTCCGATTTATCCATAAGCTATATTATAGCCCAGTAAATGATAATTGTCACCAGAAATTTCTATGAATAATTGTCAGCTTAATAAAGCAAATCCGCATTTGTTAATTTTCGTAATATCTGCGGATTACGGACTTGTTATAGCAGGGTGCTGAACTTTATCTTGTGTAAACTCTCGGTAATCTTACCCTAAGCGCACAGGTTAGTTCATAGTGGATTGTGCCTAAAATATTTGCCCATTCGTCAATAGAAATTGATTTTTCCCCGTCTTTACCGATAAGGGTTATAATATCACCCTCGTGAGCGTCACAGCCGCTGATATCAAACATCATCTGATCCATAGTAATATTTCCGATTTGTTTGATTTTTTTGCCGTTTAACAGTCCGTATATTTTATTGGAAAGCCCCCTGAAAACCCCGTCTGCATAGCCTACAGGGATAGTCGCTATCTTTGTTTCTTTAGTTGTTTCAAAAGTATGACAATAGCTTACGCCCTCGTCTTTTTGAGCGGTATGAATATTAGTGATTCTTCCTTTTAAAGACATTGCCGGATGCAAATCAGGTTCCGGGGTTCCGTCTGTTAAATCAGGCTGCAAACCGTAGATACCTATACCCACACGCACCATATCATTATCAAAATCTTTGTAACAAACAGTTCCTGCTGTATTGTTACAGTGAACAAGCAGCCCTTTTCTGTCAATTGAATCAATTACACTCTTAAACTTTTTATACTGTTCGTATGCGTATTCTTCAACTTCCGCTGTTGCAAAATGCGTAAAAATACCTTCTAATTCAATAAAGTCACAGTTTTGTATTTCTTTTATAAATTCGACAGCCTTTTCAGGACGAACCCCGATTCTGTTCATGCCGGTATCAATTTTTACATGCACTTTGGGTTTTATTTTAAGCTTGTCATAGGTTTGTTTACAGGCAAGTATATGCTCTTTTGAAAAAACCGAGATAGAAATATTATTTTTTGCTGCTCTGTCAAAAGACCAGACCGGCACTGCTCCGAGAACAAGTATGGGCGCATCAATTTCTGCTTCTCTAAGCTGCAGCCCCTCATCAATAGAAGAAACACCTAAAAAATCAACACCCGAAGCCAGCAGCACTGGCGCAATCATCACGGCTCCGTGGCCGTATGCGTCTGCTTTTATTACCGCAAAAAGTTTTGTATCCGGTTTTAGATATTTTTTAAACTCTAAAATGTTATGTTCTATGCAGTCTAAATTTACCTCAACCCAGGCGTCTCTATGTGTGTTAAGAAAAGATGTTCTGTTAAATTTTTTCACAATTTCCCCGCAATAATTAACTTTTTTGAATCATTATCCCTAATATTTATTATAGTAATTTAAATTTTAGCTCAAAAAATAAATCATGGTAAAATCTAATTATAGTTTTTTAATTAGAGGTGTTTTTTATGAAGTATGCTGTAATTTCAGATATTCACGGTAATATGGAGGCTCTTGAGGCTGTACTTGAAGACATTGAAACAATTGAACATGCAGACAAAATACTTTGTCTCGGCGACCTTGCCATGGCCGGGCCGCAGCCTGCAGAAGCAGTAGAGCGGATAAAAAAACTCGTTGAAGAGGATAAAGTAATTTGTATTCAAGGCAATACCGATAAAATGATTGCTGATTTCAATGAAGATATTCTTCAAAATTTAAAATCAAAAAACACAATTATGGCTAACGCTCTGGAGGCTGATGTTAAAGCCTTAAGTCAGGAGCAAAAAACATTTTTAAAAGAACTTCCCGTTAATAAAGAAATCACCTGCATCAATACAAAAATACTCTTGGTGCACGGTTCACCAAGACAAAACGACGAAAATATTTTTCCTGAAATGCCGTTGCAGGAAATTGAAGAAACGGTAAAAGATACTGATGCAGACATAATACTTTGCGGGCACACACATATCCCGTGCGGTTATCAGACAGAAAGCAGAAAAACGATTGTAAACGACGGCAGTGTCGGCAGGCCTTTCAGTGAAGAACCCAAAGCGTGTTATGCCGTTTTGGATATAGCTGCAGGCTGTATTTCCGTACGGCACAAACATATTAACTATGATGTTGATACGGCCTCTAAAAAACTCCTTTTAAGAGGTTTTGAAGGTTGCGACAAACTGGCAAAAATGCTTATTCACGCAACCTCGCGTTATCCGCAATGATTTTAAGAGGTCAAGAATATGATAGAACGTTACAGCTTAAAGGAAATGAAAAATATATGGGAGTTAGAATCAAAATTCAACTTCTATTTGCAGGTAGAGCTTGCAGTTTGTGAGGCGTATAACGAAACCGGCAAGATAAGTGATGAAGATTTGGAAACAATCAAAAAGCGTGCAGCCTTTAGTGTTGAAAGAATTGATGAAATTGAAAAAGAAGCAGGACACGACGTTATCGCCTTTTTAACAAACGTTAATGAAAATGTGGGTGAGGCTTCAAGATTTATTCATATGGGGATGACCAGCTCTGATGTCATTGACACAGCTCTTGCGCTGCAAATAAAAAAAGCCTCTGATATCATTTTGAAAGATTTAGATACGCTCATACAAACCATAAAAAACAAAGCAACCGAACACAGAGACACTGTCTGCATAGGACGTTCACACGGGGTACACGCAGAGCCAATGACTTTCGGGGTTAAACTTTGCAGCTGGCTGGATAACTTTGAACGTGCAAAAAAACGTTTTGAAACCGCGCTTGAAGAGGTCTGTGTCGGACAAATTTCCGGGCCTGTAGGTACTTACAGCAACATTTCTCCTGAAATCGAAGAAATAACCTGCAAAAAACTCGGGCTTACTCCAGCTAAAATTTCTACACAGGTTATATCAAGAGACAGGCATGCATATATTATGCAGGCGCTGGCTCTTATTGCGTGTGCAATTGAGCAGTGCGCGATTGAGATAAGACATCTGCAAAGAACAGAAGTTCTGGAGGTTGAAGAAGCCTTTAAAAAAGGACAAAAGGGTTCATCTGCAATGCCTCACAAAAAAAACCCGATATCCGCCGAAAACCTCTCAGGTCTGGCAAGAATTGTAAAAAGCAATTCTGTTGCCGCGCTGGATAACATAGCACTGTGGCATGAAAGAGACATATCACACAGTTCTGTTGAAAGGGTTATCTTCCCTGACTCTTATATACTTATTGATTATATGCTCAACCGCTTTAACAGGCTGGTAGAAGGTCTTGTTGTGCATAAAGACAATATGCTCAAAAATTCCTCGTTATTTGGCGGAATTGTATATTCTCAAAGAGTTTTGCTTGAACTTGTTAATAAAGGTCTCACAAGAGAACAGGCTTATGCCATTGTACAGAGAAATGCTCTGGAGGCCTTTAACAAACCCGACGGAAACTTTAAACAAAACCTTTTAACGGATAAAGAGGTTACAAGCACTTTAAGCAGCGACGAAATTGAAAACTGTTTTGATTCGGCGTATTATTTGAGAAATATCTGTGAAATATACGAAAGATTCGGTGTTTAGGTATTTTCGTTTCCGTTTAAGAGGTAATTAAATGGGTTGTTTAAAATTTTTAATTAAAACAGTAATAATCATATTTGCAATCATAGGTTTCCGCTCAACGGGCTGCTGGGATTGGTGCGTAAACACATTTCACTTCAACAAAAAGCCCTCTCAGGAATCAATGATAGAAAAAAGCCGTGACGTAGCGGATTTTTCTGATATTCCAGAGGAATACGAAATTGCAAAATCAGCTAATATATTAGGTTACAGGGCTGTAATTGCCGAACACTGCGCAACGGGTCAAAAGTTTGCCGTTGTTAATGAAAACAAAGGTCTGAAACTAACAGAAAAGGATTTTAAAGACGGCTCTCTTAAGAAAAAAATTGATGCAGTTAACCAAAAACTTGAATACCAGTACATCCACGTTAAAAATTTTACTATACTAAAACAGGGAAAAATGAAGGCAATGGGGCAAACTGTACCCTATGCCCTGTTTGAGGCTGATGTAACAAATCTGCCCGTAAAAACACTTAAAGGGATAATCTCTGTTGCGTCCGATAAAGACGGCAAAGGGAAAATACTTGTTGCCGCTAATGAACGCGACAAATATTCACAGATAATTTCAGAACAGTTTTTTAAACAGGTCAAGTTGACAGAAACACCTGAAAAAGCGGCAGACAAAGATAAAAATGAAACCAATAATGATAAAAATACAGAAAATGACACAAAAAAAGAAAAAATAATTACAGAAACAAAAGAAAAAATTATTGATACAGCCCAAAAAACAAGAGATGCTGTAGAAAAAACACTTGAATCAAAAAGAAATGGAAAATAAACTTTATACAAAATATATAAAAAAATGTATATCCCTTGCCCGAAAAGGCGAAGGCAATGTCTCGCCAAACCCTCTTGTGGGGGCGGTGGTGCTTGATAAATACGGCAACATAGCGGGATATGGCTATCATCAAAAATACGGTCAGCCGCATGCTGAGGTTAACGCAATTAAAATGGCTGAAAAAAACGGAATAAATATAAAAGGCGGAACTATTTTTGTAAGCCTTGAACCCTGCTCGCATTTTGGCAAAACCCCGCCTTGTGCTGATTTAATAATAGAAAAAGGGTTAAAAAAAGTTGTAACAGGCTGCATAGACCCGAACCCCAAGGTCGCAGGAAACGGGATAAAAAAGCTTAAAGATGCAGGTATTGAGGTTGTATGCGGGGTTTTAGAGCAGCAATGCAGAAACCTGAACGAAATTTTTATAAAAAATCAAATTGAAAAAAGACCTTTTATTGCGATAAAAACAGCCGTAACAGCTGACGGAAAAATTGCAGCAAAAACAGGTGATTCAAAATGGATTACCTCTGAAAAAGCCCGAGCCTGCGTTCAAAAATTAAGAAACAAATACGACGCTATATTAACCGGTTCAGGCACTGTAATTGCTGACAACCCTTCTTTGACCTGCCGCATGAAAAACGGAATCAATCCTGTCAGAGTTATTGTTGATTCAAAAGCAATTACCCCTGCTGAGGCTAAAGTGTACAATAACGACGGAACCACCGTTATACTTGCTGCAGCTGAAAATATAGAACCGGAAAAAATAAAAAAATACCCTGATAATGTCAAAATTTTAAAATGTCCGCTAGACCCGTCCACAGGGAAAATTGATTTAAATATTTTAATACAAAAGCTTTTTGATTTTGGAATAATGAGCGTAATCATAGAAGCCGGCGGCACATTGAACGGTGCATTTTTGAAAACAGGGCGCGTTGATAAAATATATCAGTTTATTGCGCCTAAAATCCTTGGCGACAACAGTGCAAAAAGTTTTGTCGAAGGGTTTGATATACAAAAAATTGACGACTGTTTGAAATTTGAAGTTGAAGAGGTAAAAAAATTCAAACCTGATATATTGCTGATACTAAATGCAATACAATAACAGGTTATTTCATATAGTCAACTGACCCTGATATAAAAATATTTGTAATCAATTCACCCTCACCCCCGAGGTGGAGAGTGCCGGGGTGAAGGCTACAGAATTCCTCTCCCGCTGGAAGATGTCCGTGATGAGGGGTCAAGCCCCTGCGCGCCCGCCAAGAGCCGTAGGGTGCAATTTATTACACCAAATCTTTGCGGGTAAATATGCCGGTTGTATATTTATGAGTTTGCAGGTTGGGGTTTCACCCCAACAAAAATATTGGTAATAAAAATTTCCCCAACCTGCGATTATTTTTTAAAGCCACTGTTTTGCCCAGTTTTTTAGTTCGTCTTCTGACACGGTTACGGAAAAACATTTTCCCTCAAAAACTTTTGCGTCAGGGGCAAGGGCTTGCATATTTTTGCCGGAGTTACCAATCGGACTGCCGCCTGAGGTTGCAAAAGGTATAACCGTTTTGCCTGAAAAATCGTAGGATTCCATAAACGTGTCAATAATAGAAGGCTCTCTGTACCACCACACAGGGAAGCCCACAAAAACAACATCATAAGCCGGCATGTTTTCCGCTTTTGAAGAAATCGCAGGACGGCTTGATTTGTCCTTCATTTCAACAGAGCTTCTGCTGTCGGGGTTCTGCCAGTTTAAATCATCGGCACTGTAGGGCTGTTGGGGAATAATTTTAAAAATGTCTGCACCTGTAGCTTTTTGCAGTTTTTGTGCCACTTTTTCAGTTGTTCCTGTTGCAGAAAAATATGCAACCAGTACTTTTTTATCTGTCATATGATTTTCCTCCGCTTTTGTATTACAACCGGTTAATACTGCCGCACACCCGAGCAGCATTAAACTTATACTCAATATTGTAAATATTTTTTTCATTTTATAACCTTTCTATAAAGAATTTCATATAGTCAACTGACCCCGATAACTTATTGAACTGGTGCATAAAACAAGTTCAACCATCATATTATAACCCGGGCACCAGCAACAAGTACATAGGGTCACTTGCGTAAGCCTGATGATTTATACGACCTCGCTACCTCTCATAAATATACCGCCGAAATATTTACCCGGCAGAGTGTGTACCACTCCTGGTCTGAGATAAGAACTCTAAAAATGATTAAGTATCATTTTTTAGAAGTAGGCTAAGAGAAAAACGAAGTTTTTCCGTGCCGTATAAAAATTACGAGCCATACATATCAGGATGCCCTTCGGGTACAAGCGAGGTACCACTCTGGCAGTTTAATAAAAAAGAGCCTTTACGGCTCTTTTTTTATGGTGGGCGTAAAGCGGCAAAGTTCGAACTTTTTGAGGTATATAAAAGAGTTAATTGAAGAACTCAAAAAATCAGATACAGTCTTACTTTTAGAACGTTATCTGGTATTTAAGCAATCAGTTAGTTGTCATGCTGAACTTGTTTCAGCTTCTTACCAACTTGAAGTTTTTACTTCCAATTGATAAAATTTCAAGGTATAAATTGAGTTTATAGACCTAATACCAAACGATTCTGATTGCCTAAAAAGCTCAGGATAGCAGCAAGCTTAGTGTCAACTAATAAATTTAAAAGGAGGTAATATGATAATCTCATCAATAAATTCCTTGAAAAAGTCTGTACTCTTGAAATGTTTAAGATTGTTAGAATTATTGTTTATATTAATTCTAAAAAAGTGGGCTAATTGTGTGAATGAATGTTAAATTACATTATTAAATTAAAATCAACATTACATCCTGCACTTTTCATTTCTTTCGCTAATGAGATTTGCCAACCATTATTATCGTCCATTGGAATATAAACTAGACCCGAAATATCATTAGGTTTTTCAATTTCGCCTTTTACAATTGCGCAAACGTTGTTACGTCCTAGTTTTGCAATCATATACCCATGTTCAAAAACAACATTCTGTCTTGCTCTTTGGTACTTTATATCTTGATTGTTTTTATCATAACCAATATCACATGGTGTATATAGAACAACGCAAAAACCAACATCGGAGTTTTGTTCTATTTTTTCTATTATTGTCTGCCCTTTACTTACTTGTTCATGTAAAATTATAGCCTCCAGATTTAATTTTTCAATAAAACGAGCAACTTTTGTTTTAGTTTCTGAATCATGACCATGAACAATAAAAACTTTATTTTTGTTTAATATACATTCGTCTTTCTGGGCTATATCCTCTCCACTTTCGAGGGCTTGCTTAGCTTTATTTATTAAATTATTAGTAATATCGGTGTTATAATTGTCGTATTCTAATATATCAGCAGGAGAAATATAATAAAGAATATTGGAACTTAATTTACTATTTTCTATTTCTGAAAGTTCTCGTGCAGATTTTTCAGTAGTACTGATTTTTATTCTGCAGATATTGTCTTTTTTTAATAAATATCCATTTACACAAAATTCCATATTCTTTATAAAAGGAATAATAATATCGTTCATTATTTGCTCTTCATTTGTTTTATCTATTTCTGTTATTTTCTTATTAGTTCTACTTTTTCCAATTGTTTCATTAATTTCAACTAATACCTGATAATACATAACACCTCATTTGATTAACATACTGCTACCTATACAAAATTATAATATAAAAATAATCAGACCAAATGGAGGTATTTATATAAATAAAAGATCAAATTACATTTTCAGATTTGATAAAAAGAATATTCAGAAGAAGAAACCGCAATTCTTTATCAACAATTTTTTGAGAGTTTAGCAAAAATCAAAGGCGTAGAAATTCCGGAATATACTGGAAAGGCTCTTGCTAAGGCACTTAGAGCTAAAGAAAAACATCTAAAGAAACTCGAACCTCTAAAACTGACAATGCAAAAGAGTTTTAGCAATTTTTAAAATTTTTTTCAAAATACTCGAAATCTACAAACGCTAAGGTTTAATGAGACATTGGAGTTGTAGAATAATAGTCTCAATTAGGCAGTGTGTTTGAATATTAGCGATATTTTTCAAATTGACTGTAATTACTCAAATTGGTCTTTTGCTACTCTTTTTGTCTCTCAAAATCTAACCAAAATTTAAACAAACCGTCTAAAAATTAAGCACTGATGGGATTATAGCGATTTTAAATAAAGGACAAAAATGTCCCATTTAAAAAGTCCAAATTTAAGTCGGAACAAAGTCGGAAAGGTTTATTCTCTTTGAATAAGAGTAAATCTTTAGCAAAACAATATTGCAAAATAAGGGAATTTTTCCTGAAAATATCTAATTTTCAGTCAAGAAAAACGACTTACCTCTATATTAATTTACTAACCTTTACATAATGTAATAGAAATTGTAAATTAATATAAATTCATTACAATTATTTTATTTTTGTGCTAATATAGGGACTATGAGTACTGTAAATGAATCTAAATTAAAAAAACTTCTATTTAATATTCCTAAAAATACTGTGATTACATCTAAGTACCTTTCAGGTATAGGCATTTCCTATGATTTACAAAAAAGATATGAGCAAAATGGTTGGTTGAAAAGAATTTATCAGGGAGCGTATATAAAACCAAACGAAATTTCTGATGTTAATGGAGCATTAAATACACTTCAGTATCAATTGGGATTAAGTTTTCATGCTGGCGGTTTATCAGCTTTGAATAATTTTTATGGAATAACCCACAATATTAGTTTTAACAAAAAACAACAACTATTTGCTTATCGTGGTGAAAAAGTACCAAAATGGTTTAAAAGTTTGTATGAAAACGAAGTAGAAATATATACAACTACTTTTTTACCAAAAGATATTGGAATTACTGAATACAATACTGGATATTTTAATATCAAAATTTCTACATTGGAAAGAGCAGTTTTAGAAATGTTATATCTTGTACCAGATAAAATAACAGCTAATGAAGCTTATCAAATAGTAGAATTTCTTACAACAGTTAAACCAAAGGAGTTTCAAAAGCTTTTAGAAAATTGTTCTTCTATAAAAGTTAACAGATTATTTTTATATTTAGCAGATACAATTTCTCATCCTTGGTTTAAAAAACTTGATATTTCAAAAATAAAGCTTGGTAATGGGGTAAGAGAGATTACTACAGGCGGAAAGTATAACGCAAAGTATAATATAATAATTGACGATATTGAGGAAATTTAATGGATTTAAATTATAAAAATCAAGTAAAATTACTAATTGATATTTTACCTTATGTCGCTAAGGAAGAATGTTTTGCACT
>CALUQS010000087.1 GCA_944322975.1 Candidatus Gastranaerophilales bacterium | reverse complement strand
CGTATTCGCTTGATAACCTTAAAGTGGCACTTTCACGCATAAATAACTTTATTCAACGGTTGAGAAACGAAAATTAGTACAGAAAATTTTTGTTGTAATAAATTACCCCTCACCCCGGCCCTCTCCCCGAGGTGGAGAGGGGGATAATTAAGGTGAATTCTGTAGCCTCACCCCGGTCCTCTCCCAGCGGGAGAGGGAGAATTTTTTGTTAAGAAATGTTAACAAATTTTATGCTTTTATTATGCAAAAAGTCAATTTTAGTTTGAAAAAATACTTTATATAGATACAGGAATGAGGAATTTAATATAGACTGCATTGTCTATAGTTTTAAAGAGGAAACAAACAACAAGAGATTAGGGGATACTAATATGAGCGACGGATTAAACATCGGAAAAACTTGGACCGTAAACGTACCGGCAGGAAGTACAAGAACTGTCAGCCCGAATTTGTGGCAATACAGCTTGTTTCCATATTCAACATCACCGAGCATTATGTACCCGTGCGACGGTCTCTCTGTTTTGAATGATACTCAGTTATTTAACTTTGATTACGGAGTTACATCTTTTATGGACACATCTGCTAATATGTTTTATCAGCTTATGCCTATGATGAAACAGTGGATGGCTCAACAGGCTGAAATGTATCAAAAGATTATGTCCAGCCTGCACAGCAACACCAATATCAGCAAAACTAACCCTGAAAATGACGATGAAACTAAAATTGACGGAACAAAAGTTATTGATAAAGAAAAGGTAGAAACTGTACTTGATAAAATTGCAAATAATCCAAAACACAAAGATAACTTTAATAAGGAAATTACATTCACAAATAAAGACGGCAAAGAAGAAAAAACAACACTCCTTCGCAGACTGATTGATTTGTCAAAACAGTATATTGATGATAAATCAACCGCAGAAATCAGCGAAGAAAACTTTGAAATTCTCTGGGATATAGCCGGCAAATATGCTAAAACAGGCAAATTGTCGTCAAGCGACTATGACAAACTTGTTGAAATAGCTAAAAACCCCGGCGGCCCCGGTGCCTATGTAAAACCTGATGACGGAAAAACTAAACCTGAACCTAAATCTTCATCACGCTCCGATGCAAATGTTATCGAAAGAGCTAAAGCTGAAAATGGTTATATAAGTATCGCAGAAGATTATTATTTTAAAGCAATGGACGGCCCAGGTACAGACAAAGAATTGCTGGGAAGAGCCTCTGAAGAAGTAAATAAAGATAACATTATAGAGACAATTCAGGCATTTAATGAACACAACGACTATTATGGCGATACATTGACACTGGCAGAAAAAATCTTTGATGAATGTAGCAGCTGGGGTACAGGTAATAACCATGGCTGGTTGACTACAAACGGATGGGGTCGTGATGATGCAAAACCGTTTATCAAGAAAATTAGCGAATCACTGATTGACAGAGCAACCGAATTTGTTGAAGATAAAGAATGTTCAGAAGAAACAGCTGACGCTATTAAGAATGCTATTGCCGGACTTAAAACAAGCTTTAATGCAGTACAAAAAGGCGTATTAAATCAAGCAGATAAGAAAAATGTTGCGCAAGCAGTAGACAAATTATATGAAACTCTGCTGGCTGCCGAAAAGGTAACTTATAAAGAATTTGATAAAGAAATCAATCTCCAGGACAGCGATGTTCTTAAAGGGCAATAATAAATTAAATTTTATTCCTCGGTTTATTTATAACAGGTATGGTAGGTTTTAGGGGCACACAAAGTGCCCTTTTATTTTGCAATAAAATACTATGGCTTAGATTTTTTGGCACGGTATGGTATTTTCGGCAAGCTGTATTAATCAAAATACCCCGTATACAACAAATGTCTCACCAAACATTTTACATAAATGTAAATTAATTTATAATATTTTTATGATAAAAAAGCTTGCAACCATAACATTTCTTGCTGTAATCCTCAGTGTTATTTTATATTCTTTCTATACAAAACCCGACACGCATAAAGTTGTAAAAATTATCAGCGCAACCGAGTTTTACGTAGATTTTAATGACAATGAAACCGCTGACTCAGACGAACTTGTCAAATTAATACAAGACGATACACAAGAGCAAATGCTGAAAAAGCCGGATATAATAAAATTGAGTTATCTGTCTAAGCAATACGCTCAAAAACAACTGCTCAACAAACAGGTTAAAATTATTCGCGGCAACGATATCCGTGTTTTTCTCGGGGACAACAGCGAATACAACAAACAGCTTGAAGAAAAAGGTTATGTTGCAACAAAAAATAACAGGCAGGTTGTACTTAAAAATATTGAATACGCGGATAAACTCAATCTTGTTATTTATAACACCAAGACTAACAAATTCCATAAACTCGATTGCAAATTTGCATTATCCTCCCCAAATATTGAAATTGTTCCTTTTTCCAATCTGCCTGAACAGGCAAAACCGTGCAAATACTGTCACCATGACATAAACAAAAAGAAAGAAAGTTCTCATAAAAATTCAACAAAATATAAAAAATATCCTCAATACACATACGAAAAATATTCGCCCGTATACAAAGACAACTTTATAGAATTTTATACAACCGATTTTATAAAATATTATTATCCATCCAATAAATGCTTTACAACGGTGTGTAAATCCCTGCTTAGAGAAATAAACAATGCAAAAACAACAATAGATTTTGCTATCTACGGTATAGACTCACAGCCGGAAATAACAAACGCTTTGTTAAATGCGCAAAAACGGGGTGTAAAAATCCGCTGGATTTATGATACGGATTTGAAAGGACACACAATATACAAAGAAAGCCTTTCTCTTGCTAAAAATTTGAAAAACAACAGACGGGATATTGACTACACCAAAGAAATACTTGAAAACAACAAGATAAAAGATGCAATAATGCACAATAAATTTTTTATATTTGACAACCGCAAAATCTGGAGCGGGTCTGCCAATATTTCCCACACCGATTTATCCGGGTTTAATGCAAATTCTGTTGTTTTAATAAATTCAGAGCAAATCGCAAAAATTTATAAAACAGAATTTGAACAAATGTATAACGGCAAATTCCATATTTATAAGACACCAACAGCACAAAATAAAAATATACTCGGCTCTTCTGAAATTTCCGTTTACTTTTCACCGCAGGACAAAATTATCACAAAACAGATAATCAGTTTGTTAGATAATGCACGTAAATATATTTACGTGCCGGTTTTTATTATTACCCACAAAGATTTTAACACGGCCTTAATAAGAGCAAAAAACCGCGGGGTAGATGTAAAAATTATTGTAGACGCAACATCGGCCGCACAAAAATATTCTTCGGTTAAATTTTTGAGAGAAAACAAAATCCCTGTTAAAGTCGAAAACCGTGCAGGGAAAATGCATATGAAATCAATAATCATTGATGACAAGTATTCGGTTATAGGCTCTATGAACTTTACAAAAAGCGCAGAACGATATAACGATGAAAACGTATTGATTATTAAAAATCAGAAATTAGCCGGCGCTTTTAAAAAGGAATTTTTACGTTTCTGGACGGAAATCCCCGATAAATGGCTGTATAAAAACCCGCAGGCAGAATCTTTTAATTCAATAAACTCCTGTTTCGACGGTATAGATAATGACTTTGATGAAAAAACAGATATGAAGGATGACTCTTGTAATTTTAATATAATCAAAAAACCCGGAAAATAACTTGTATGAGCGGCAGCGAGGTCGCCCCTCAGACATATACCAAAAGGCAATTTTTTTGCAGCAAATGTTTTTATAAATATATAGGAATTTACAGGGGAGAAAATATTAATGTTCAATTCAGTCTGCTACAGCAAAGAAGCTCAGATATATTACGATTCAAAATACGCATCAACACCAATTAACACTGATGACAAGGTTGCACACAGAATAAAAAAAGGAGAAAATCTCTGGAGTATTGCTAAAGACCAATTAGCGGACGAAAATGCGTCTAATGCTGAAATTTTAGAAATGATGTACAAAATAGCCAAACTTAACAACAAAGATTCTATCGAATCAGCAAACAATATCAAGGCTAATGATATAATCTACCTGCCGCAAACAAATGCACAAAGCGGATATACCAGCACAATAAAAACTTATAAAGACGCAGTTGAAAATGCCTGTAACGTGTCACAAAAAGTCAATGATATTATTGTTTTAAAAGGTGAGGCAACGTACAATCAAAAAGCTCTTTACAGGCTAGAAAACCTGAAAAATATTCCGCAAAGTTTGTATAAAGAACACGGCGAGGCAGGGGTAATCTACTGGGATAAAACCCTAAACGACAAAGACAATAAATTTATTATCTCAAAATCCACATCATACTCACCGGTTATTTATACGGGTCTGTCTGTTATAAAAAAAGAAGGCAACAACCCGTACGGTAAAACAGAAGCGCATATGTATATTTCCATTGATAAAAAGGGCAAAGTCAAAGATGTGTGCTTTGAAGTTCCGGGGGTAAACATCAATGAAACCGGATTTGATTACAAAATTGACACCCAAGGCAATTTGTACAGACATATAGGACTATTCAACCGGTATCAAAAAATCGGAGAACTTCCGCCGCAACAATACGAAAATCTGATTACACAGGCTCAAGAGTATTTTGACGAAAATGTTAAATAATATTTTTGTATATTTATCTCAAAAGTATTACAATTTATTTGAGGTAAATTGTTTTGAAAGACATACCGGAAAGATTAGCACAATCAAAGTTTCGCAGCCGTTTTAAACTCAGCACAAAAGATATAGCCTATATACAACAAAAAGGGCTTGAGACAATAAGACAGCACGCAATTGATTTTATTGCCAAGAGGATTGCCCCTGCTGACATAAAAAATGACGGCAAACAAACCCCTATGCGCAACCATCCTGTGTTTGTCGCACAGCACGCCACAGCAACCTGCTGCCGCGGCTGCATAAACAAGTGGCACGGTTTTGCAAAGAATACACAACTTGATAAAAATCAGCAAAAATATATTGTTGATTTAATAATGTGCTGGATTAAAAATCAACTTGATATCAAACCTTAAAACCCGATTTCAATTGACAATGTGTTATAAAATTTATAGAATATTGATATGAAAAGAGTGTTTATAACAGCATTGTTTCTGATTTTTTGTTCGGGTTTATTTTTATACACACCTGCAAGAGAACGTGTTGTTACGGAAGTAGGGAAAACCGGTATAATATCTAATGGTCTGTATTTCAAAATATGTGACATAAAAACAACCCCGCAAAATATAAACATAACTGTTGAAGCAAAGAACAAATCAATGCTGAGTCAGGCTGTTTATGTAGAACTCGTTGACAGCAGCGGAAAAGCCTACAGTGCTGATAACAAAGAATCCATCAGCTTTTTTAAACCGCTAAAATTCAACAAACCGGTTAATCAAAAAATAACATTTTCGGTTCCCGATATAAACAAAAAATACTGGCTTGCAGTATATAACAAAGACATTTTCAAAAAAAACAAAAAACAAATCATAACAAAAATGCCGCTTATTGAGGCGCAAAAAGAATTAAATAACAAAGTAACAAAGAAGGACGATTGATTTTTTTTCTAAATCATAAGATAATCTAACTATGAAAAAACAACTGACTATAGCAATATCTTTATTACTGGCACTCTCCGCCGCGGGAGCGGATTTAAGTGCACAAGCAAAGATGTCTACGGAATCTTACAAACTTTTTCAGGAGTCTAATGTTCTTGAAAAAGACTGTAATTATTCAATGGCAATAGAAAAGATAAAATATGCCATTGAACTTTCACCGGACGAGGCTATTTTGTATATAAAACTCGGCGGGTTGTATACGGAAATGGGAGATTGGGAAAATGCCCTTATTGCTTACAAAAAAGCAATCAAACTAAAACCCAATGACGCGGTTGTTTATATCAGTATCGGCAATATTCTACAGCAGCAGCACGATTATGACAATGCTTTTGCCGCATACAATCAGGCTTTGACTATTTTTCCCGATTACAAATACAATTATCTCAATCTTGCAAGTGTAAAATCTTTGCAGGGAGACGACCTTGAGGCAATTAAATATTACAAAACTTTTCTGGGGTATTACCCTGATGATGCAGAAGCAAGAGCAAACCTTGCCTCAATATATTTAAAAATGGACAAATATCAAGACGCAGCTGATGAGTATGCAACATTGTATACAAAAAATCCAACCGCGTTTAAAGAATACGCAAACTACGGTCTGGCGCTGCTGCGTTCCGGCGATTACAACAACGCTGTTGAAATGTTTAAAAAAGCAGTCAGAAATGATTCTACAGACTATGCTTCACACGCAAATATGGCGCTTGCTTATGTAAGGCTGTCTAAAGACGAACTGGCTTTGATTGAGTTTAGAAATGCTTTTACAATCAAACCGGACTTAAACGATTTAAAACTTGATTATGCAAACCTGCTTGCCGATATGGACAAAACGCAGGATGCAATAACAATGTACAAAGAATATATCCAGTACAAACCAAAAGATATTGCAGCGTATTACAATCTCGGTATTTTATATCAGAAGAATGAAAAATATAACGACGCAATTTCAACGTTTAAATCAGCTCTGGCAATAGATTCGACAAACGTTGATGTAAAAAAAGAACTTGCAAGGACATATCACCTTTGCAAAAACTACAGCGACGCAATCAAATTGTATGATGAATTGTTAGCTGTTGACAAAAACGATTACAACGTGCTTTTTAATAAAGCAATAGCCCAGCACGCACTTGAAAATTACGACGCTGCAATAGCAATTTACAAAAATCTATACGAACAAAGAAACGAACCTAAGGTCAGAGATTACCTTTATAAGGCTTACATAGCACAGGGTGACAGCTATAACCGTAACGGACAAACTAAAAAAGCAATCACAAGCTATTCACAGGCTGCAGAATTAAACGCAAACGATGTTGCTGCTCTAAGAGCAATGGCAGGGGTTTATGACTCTTTAGGTTCAAAACTTAAAGCCGTAGAGCAATATGAAAAAGCTCTGGTTGTAGCACCGGACAATGTATCATTAATGCTTGATTATGCAAAACTGTTAACTAAATATGAAAAAAATCAGGAAGCAATTGCGCTCTATAACAAAATTTTATCTGTCGATGTAAAAAATGCACAGGCACATGAGGCGCTTGCAGATTTATACCTGAAAGAAGAAATGCTTGATAAAGCGGTTGTTGAATACGAAAAGGCTCTTGAACTTGCATCTGACAACGAGGCTGTATTGATAAAACTCGGCAACACCTATAAAGCCGGCGACAACACTAACAGTGCTCTTTTGCAGTATGAAAGAGTATTGACGCTAAACTCAAAAAATACCGATGCAATGTTTAATGCAGGGCTTTGTTATGCGGAATTAAAACAAAAAGACAAAGCTAAAGACGCATTTAATACAGTTATATCAATAAATCCTAAGTATGCATACGCTTATTATGCCCTTGGTATGGCTTATGAAGATGAAAAAAACTATACTCAGGCTATTGCAAACTACGAAAAATTCATAGGGCTTACTGATGACAACAATATGAAAGCTAATGTTAAAAAACAGATTGAATATCTGAAAACAAGGGTAAATGAATAATAAAGCAAAATACAGCTTAGTTTTATTGTGTTTGTTGAGTATTTTTGTTTGCAGCGGGTTCGGGTTCAGGTGCCGTAAACGTGATGCTTTGCTGCTTTTTAACAGCCGGCCTATAACAAACCAGACCATAAATAACGCTCACAGACATTTTCCAGCCGGTCAAAAGGTTTATTATATTTTAATCAATAACGAAGGTTTTAAAGACGATTACATCAGAGTGCAAATTGTAAAAAAAGAAGAAAAAACTAACCACTGGGGATATAAAATTTACTGGTCAAAAGATTTTCAGATAGACACGTCAACCGGCTATTTTAAGTCATACTTTGTAATTGACGAACCGGGATATTATTTTATGCAGATTTTTTCTTTTGATGATTTTGACTGGCCGATTGTGCGCAACGATTTTTGGATAGGGAAATAGTGTTAAAGTGTCTGAGCGGAACCTCGCTTGTACCCAATCTCTTCCTGACAAACATGCCGGCGGCATATTTATGAGAGGCGGCGGAGCCGAAGAAGTCATCAGTTTTACGCAAGTGACCCCAGGTACTTGTTGCATGTGCCCGGGTTATAATATGATAGTTGAACTTGTTTTATACACATGTTCAATAAGTTATCGGGGTCAGTTGACTATATGAAATATTTGTTTTCTTATATAAAATTTTATTTTAATAAAATTTTTTCCTCCAAATATAAAATAGAAGGCAAATGCCTTTGCTGCGGCGAGTGCTGCAAAAACATTGTTTTTATGATTGAAGACGAATATGTAAAAGAAATTGAACAGTTTGAAAGCTTAAAAAACTTTGATAAAAAATACAACTGTTTTGAAATAGCAGGCAAAAACGACAAAGGTGTTTTGCTGTTTCGCTGTAAATCACTGGATGAAAACAACCGCTGCAGGGATTATTTTTTCCGTTCTCTTTATTGCAGAATGTACCCGATGGTTAATTCCAAAATTCGGCTGGGCGGATGCGAAACCTTTGACAGCTGCGGTTATAAAATAAAAATTGATAAAAAATTCACTGATTTTTTAAAAAATTGATATATAATTACACATGGAGATGCATATGGATTGTGTACTTAAAAAAGAATACGAAATAAAATACTACGAACAAAATGTACTTGGCAATTTAAAAGAATCCGCACTGCTAAATTTTTTGCAGGATATAGCCACAATAAGCGCCGAACAACTCGGTTTTGGTGCAACTTATACCTTTGCCCGCAACTACGCCTGGGTTGTTTTAAAATATCATATAGAACTTTATAAGGAGCTTAACAATCTTCCCAAAATTATTATAAAAACAGAATCACGCGGCACAACAAAGCTATATGCCTTCCGTGATTTTGAACTTTATTCTCCGGACGAAACACTGTTGGGTCGTGTAATTTCAGCCTGGGCGCTTATTGATATGACAACAAGAAAAGTTCTGCCTATGCAAACAGCACTGGATTTTGTTAAAGCATTTGAAAAAAGAAATACAGATATTGACTACGGAAAAACAGAACAATTGTCGCACATTGATTTTCAAAAAGAATTTGAAGTGCGATTTGACGACATTGATGTTAACAGGCATGCAAATAACAGCAATTACATAATCTGGGCGCTGGCGTCGCTCAATAACGATTTTCGCATAAAATACCGTCCCGCTGTCATTGATATTAAATATAAAAAAGAATCAAAACAGGGAGAGAAAATTGTTTCAAAAGCACAACTTCAGCAAAACAGCCCCGTTATAACATTACACACTATAGAATCCCAAAATACGGGCGAAGAAATAGCCGCACTAAAAATTCAATGGGAAAATATTCGTGAAAGCTTGTAACAAATTGTATTAAAGAATTTTTAATATTATTAATTTTTTAGTAAAATAATAGCTAAGAATAGAAAATGGGGTAATGTTTGGAAATTAGCACACAGCCTAAACCGGAAATTGAATATGTTTTAATAAGCTGTTGTACCTGTAAACGGCCAAATATGCTTGAAAAAGCGCTACAATCTATTGACAGTTTAGCCCTGCTTACAGATATAAAAACAGCCCTGTTAGTTGTTGATAACGATGAAAATGAAACTGCACGCAGTGTTGTTGAGAGTTTTCAGCACACTTCTAAAATTCCGGTATATTATGTTGTAGAACCTCAACGGGGCATTGCTTTCGCCCGTAACAGGGTTTTAAAAGAGGCCATAAACCTTAATGCATCACATATTGCCTTTTTTGATGATGACGAAGTGCTGGAAAAAGACTGGCTTTGTAATCACATAAATTTTTACAACAACAATTCTAATGTCTTAATAAGCTCAGGCCCAACATACAGTAAATTCAACGCCAATTATCCGGGCTATATAAAAAACAACAAAATTTTTAAAACTTCAACAACCAAAAAAACAGGAGCAATTCGCAATATTTGCGCGAGCGGAAATGTGTTTTTTCCTGTTTCAGTAGCCAAAGACACGGATTTATGGTTTGATAACAGGTTTGTGTTCATGGGCGGAGAAGACGGAGATTTCTTTACCAGGGCGTCACGTGCAGGATACACCATTGTATGGAATAACGACGCTATTAATTACGAGCTTATAGGTATTCAACGCGCAAATTTAAAATGGATTTTAAACAGACATTACTACAACGGCTATTCCGGAGCTATGCTCAAATTTTTTGACAAAAAAAACCGGATATCAGAAATTTTATACGTAATAAAAACATTAACAGCTCTTTTAATTTGTCTGGTTTTGCTCATACCCTCGTTATTAGCAGGATTAACAATGTTTTTTAATATACTCGGGCTTACTTTGAAAAACAAAGGCAAAATTGATTTTGTTTTAACTAACAAGCCTCTTGACTACTATAAAGATGTAAACGGAAATTAATCTGCGAAATTTTCTGTAAAGCAGAGAGGTCTCATAAGTGTTCAATAAGTTATCGGGTTCAGTTGACTATATGAAATATACATTATATGATGCATAAAAATGGATAGCTTTTTTTATGCCAAAAATGATATAATTTTTTTATTGTAATTATTAAAGGAACAAAAAATTATGGCTGATACTTATGAATTTATTAAATGCCCTGCCTGCGGAAAAATCATGAAAAAAGTTTATCTTGAAAATCAAGATTTTATGGTTGATATCTGCCTTGACGGCTGCGGCGGCATCTGGTTAGACAATAGAGAATTAAAAAAACTGGACGAAAAGAAAGAGGATATAACCCCTATTTCCGAAGCAAAGAAAAATCATGACTATATTAAAGTTGATACTTCATTAGACAGAGAATGTCCTTTATGCCATAAACCCATGGTCAAAAACCATGTTAGCGCAAAAATGGAAATTACTATTGATGAATGCTACAACTGCGGCGGCAAATTCTTTGACCATAGCGAACTTGAATCTATGCGCGGTCAGTACAACTCTGACGATGAAAGAATTGCTGACATAAAAAGACTTGCGCAAAATTCAGAAAAAATGCAAATTATTTTAGATACACTCATTCACGAAGATTCTGTATAATGTCCGTGTAAAAGCAGGTCTGTCTTATCGCAGCAGCAATATATCCGCTGCCTGTGCCGATGTTACAAGACAATAATTGAATCTGAATAATCAATATCTGTTCGATTTAAATACCATATAGTATTTGTATTCCCCGTAATACAATACAACAAGATACATATCGCCTTCAATGTTTTCTGTTATTATATAGGAATTTGGAGGCGGTGCTTTTTTAGAAGAGTTTTTAAACAGTTTATAAAATCCGTCACGTATAGTTTTACAGAACTTTTGCCATTTAGTGTATTTGGGTGAAGGCAAATTAGAATGATAAAAATCAACCGGCACGAGTTCTTTTTTTACAACCGGTATAATAAACTTAACTTTGCCTGCCTCTTTAAAAAACACATACGGATTTCCATACATTTCTCTCGGAGTAAGTATATAATATCCCGCAGGAATAGTCTGCCCTTTAAAATAAACATCTGATGCAAGCCTGAACAAAGGATAAGGTGACCAGGCATATTTTTGATAATCTTCGTTTTGATACGGGTCAATATCGTGCACCAGCTTAAAATCCGCAACATGCGAGTTTTGATAAAGCGTTGCATAATCGCTCTGCGCAAAAGCCGGCAGATTAATCAAAACAAATAATAATGCTGTAATAGTAATGATTTTCTTCATAAATATATGATAATTATTTTTTTTATATAGTCAACCGACTTAAAGTAATGAGGCTCTTTGTTATACAAAATGTAACAAATGCTTGAAAGCTGACACATCTGATGATGATGTTTAGTGTATGTCCGAGTTTGCAGATTGGGGTGAGCCCGTAGGTTGTGGTAATTTTTAATTTAGCGCAACCTACTAAACTACATAAAATTAAGCAATTGAAAGATTAAAATGTTTTTTAATGCAATCAAGTATTACATGGGCATACTCTTCGTGCTTGCCATAGAAAATATGTGATGCGTTTTCAACTTCGATAACCTGATTGTTCTCAGAGTGACTTGTCCAGGAGTTTAGTGTTTCCATAAAACCTTTAGGGCTGTCTCCCGTAACAGAATCTTTTGAGCCTATTACAAACGAACCCTCGCATTTTATGTTATACAAAGAGGCAGTCTCTCCTTCACCGCTTAAAACAGGACAGTTTTTGAGATTGTCTGCATTATAAAAGCCGAGGACTGTTTTTGCTGTCATAGGAGAAAATCCTCCGAACATAAACGGCAGAATGTCATCGCCTCTTCCATCTTCAACCCAGTTTTTTGCAGTTTCAAAACAAACGTCTATATTGGGCATAACCTTCCACCAGTGCATTATATCAACCGGTGAAGACACAATAAAGTAGTCAACAAAGTTATCAGGAGTGTTGCCAAGATAATGTATGATTTTATTAGACCCCAGAGAATGACCTGCAAGTATTATATTTTTAAACCCCATTTTTTCTTTTGCATATTTAACATAGCTTTCAACATCCTCATAAACCATATTGAAATCATCGTTGAAGGTGCCGGCATGTCTTTGTTTGCCGATTGAAAAATCACTGTACGCAAAGCAGGAAAAAGAATCGTGTGCGTGTGCAATAATGCAGGTTATGCCGTTTGCCGCGAGTAATTTGCCTGTTTCGTATAAAAGTTCATTCTGAAATATGTTTGAACAAATACCTGTCAGCATAATAAGCACGGTATCATTTGTTGTGTCGCCAAATATAGCGCCTTTTAGCTCAAGCCCTCTCGGTGTAACTACTTTTAATATTTCCATCTTATATTTTTCCTATCTTTATATGTTTCATATCGTCAATTTGGGTAACAATATCCGCGTCCGTGCTAAGAAAACAAGCCTAGCTGGGAACTTTCATTAAGAATATTTCGTACAAACTTTGCACGGTGCCATTTTGTAACCCCGTATTGTTTTATTGCGCTGATATGCTGTGCGGTTAAATATCCTTTATTTTGGCTCCAGCCGTATTGTGGGAATTCTGCGGACAGTTTTTCCATAAACCTGTCACGGCTTACTTTTGCCAGTATACTTGCTGCGGCTATGGCGGCTGATTTGGAATCGCCTTTTACTATTGTTTTTTGTTTGTGAGAAAAATTCTTTATTGTTTTGTTTCCATCCACCAGCACAACACAATTTTCACTGTTAATTTCTTCTATTACTTTGCTGCAGCTTTTATTCATACATTCAAGCGAGGTACACAGTATATTTTTTTTATCAATATCTTCTACACTGCCCTCATTTATGCAATAAACACTGTTTTTAATTATGATATCAAAGAGTTCTTCTCTGTGTTTTTCTGACAGTTTTTTTGAATCATTTAGAATCGCAAGCTTTTGCATAAGTTCTTCATCATTGTTCAAAAAGCAAACAGCAGCGGCAAAAACAGGCCCAGCCCCGGGGCCTCTACCGGCTTCGTCTGTACCGATAATGTATTTACATTGCTGCTGCGCGGCTTCATTAAAATCAAATTCAAAAAGCCCGTGTATTTTACTCTTCAATTTTGTCGTCATCTAAAATAAACCTGCCTATTCTGCCTGCGCGAAAATCCGTAAGCACCATAACTGCCGTACGGACGGTATCCGGCTGAGAATTTTTTACTATCCAGTTTCTGCTTTTTGCAACAGAAGACAGAGAAAAGTCATCATCTATTTTATAATAATCTTTAACCGCCTGAGGATATTTTTCCTTTAATATATTTAAAAGCTCCTGTGCCACCTCTTCGTTTTCGTATGCGTTTTCGCTTACGGAATTAACCATTGCAAGCTTAGCTGCTTTGGACTGATTTTCTTGTTTAAGCGGTATAATCCCCGGCGTATCAAGCAGGTCAATTTTGGGGTTAACCCTGACCCATTGCTGCTGTCTTGTGACACCTGCTTTTGCCCCGACTTTTGTTTTGCTCTTTTTTATAAGCCTGTTGATTATACTTGATTTGCCGACATTCGGCATACCAACCACCATAACTCTTGCAGGGCGGGGGAGTAAACCTTTGGCAACAAGTTTTTCGATTTTTGGTTTAGACAGTTCAATAACTTTGTTTACAATGACGGAAGTGTCGTTGTTTTTTGACGCGCATGCGGTGATAACAGGAAAGCCTGTTTGTTTTTTATAGTATTCTGCCCAGTAGTTAAGTTTTGTTTCGTCAGCAAGGTCAGACTTGTTTAAAACAATAAGCCTTGGCTTGTCACCCAGAAGTTTTTTTATGTCGGGATAAACAGAACTGTCAGGGATTCGGGCGTCTAATACCTCAATTACCACATCAACAAGGTTAATCTGTTCTTTAAGCTTTTTTTCAGCTTTTGCAATATGTCCGGGGTACCAGTGTATATGTGCCATATAGTTTCCTTAATTCTTTTATAACCATTATAGTTAAAAACAATGTTAAGAACTGTAAATCTAGCGGCAGTTCAGGAGCCCGAAACGTCCGATTTCGCTGTCTTGTATGTAAGGTTAGAGTTGTTCTTCAAACCCTCACCCCAGCCCTCTCCCAGAGAGAGGGGGTATTTAAGCTTTGCCTACCCTACGGTCTGCATGTTCACAAAAAACCGACCTTTGTGGAGTGAGTTACAGAAAGTTACACAAACAACTACAAGCGAGGTTTGTTTGAGGCACGGGGAATTATTTGAACCAAATTAATCTTTATACTTTAGCAATTTTTACGTGCCGAGTTACCGAGCACAGGTTGGTGTTACTTTCTGTATGAACGGAACAGCAGGTCGGAAAGTTTCTTGGGCTCCACCCGTTCTTTGCGTCAAAGAATGGGTGGAACATAAAGCTATAATCGAGTTTTAATAACTAACAGTTTTTTGATA